>JBDTMC010000033.1:0-29401 GCA_039934475.1 Bryobacteraceae bacterium
GCCGTGAACCGGCTGCTGGGTCCGGCCGGGATCGCGCTGCCGGCGGAGATGGGAGTTCCGGAAAAGCTGGAGCAGGTACAGGAACTCATGCGCCACGGCGATCAGCGGGCCGGGAAGATCTATCAAACGATCGGGTCCTATTTCGGATACGCGCTCGCTCACTACGCGAATTACTATGACATCGGCACGGTGTTAGTGATGGGCCGCGTGACTACCGGTGAGGGCGGCGACATCATTCTTCGTGTGGCGAATGAAGTATTGTCGCGAGAGTTTCCCGACCTGAGCATCGACGTGCGGCTTCCCGATGAGGCGAGCCGGCGCGTGGGACAGGCAGCCGCAGCGGCTTCCCTGCCACAGATCTAGCCTGCGCCGGCGGCGGCTTCGCGCACGATCAACCGGTAACCGGGATCGAGTTCCTGCGCCGCGATGAGGATTTCGTGGATGTTGTAGGGGTTGGTGGATCCTCCGAAGGCGTTTCCGACAACCTGAAAGACGTGGTCGAAGCCTTGGGCATCATCGATGTCCATATCGACGGCGTAGAGGCCATCGGAGTTGACGGAGAACGATAGCTGCAAGTTGCCATATTGATCGAGGGTCTTGAAGCTCCGCGCCGAGGTGAAGCCGGGATTAGGAGTGTGCAAAGCCTCACTCACCTCGTGAAAAAGTTCGCCGTACACGCTGTTGACAGTCTCAGTGCGCAGCTCAGGGCGAACGGTGGCAAAGAAGCGATCACCCCGTAGCTCGGTTAGCTCCTCGATGTACGACAACACACTCGCCGGGGCGCCCTGCTTTGACACGAAGCGGGTACGGTTGGCTTTGGCGATGAGGTTCAGGAATCCGGCTCGCCGGATGTCGTCGAGGGATTCGTAGAGCGCCTGTCCGGACTTGCCTTCGAAGGCCAGAACCTTCTGGCTACGCTGCAGCAGCGAGCGGGCGTCGTCTGTTATGACCGAGGAATTGTACTCGGGAAACGCGACCCGGATTACCTTCCTCGGATTTACAGGCAAAGTGATGGTAACCGCTCTCCGGCCGTTGGGCGGAATGTCGATGAACCGGCTGACGGGGTGATACGAGAGAGCATCAATTTCAAGGCGATACCTACCGTTCGGAAATACGTTCAGTCCGTTGACCGTTATGGTCTGGCTGACGTCGAGGCTCCGCAAGACCGGTGCGTCCGACAGCGTCTGGTTCTTCAGCGATACGTCAACCTGTTCTAAGATGGGATCCCCATAAACGTCGAGGATCTGCAGTTCCAGCTTGCCGTCGGGCACGTGACCTCCTGGTGGCAGCATCCGCCGGCCGCCGCCTTTATCATGTCACGGGATATAGGGAGCGGGCGAAACCCACTCCCTGATGGTCGGGGCTCGGTGAGCTGCTGATTCCGTGAAGGCGCACACATTTAGCCGTGTAACTTTTGGCTGCCCACCTTCTGGATCCAATCGCGGGTCCAGTCGACGGTTTCGAGGCCGCGGTCGCAGAGCCAACTGCCGCAGAATACGAGTGCCTCGCACTGCCCCTTCTTCACCAGGTCGAGGCCGATTTCGCACTGGCTCTTCATCAGATCCATGGAGAGCGGCTTCTTTTCCCCGAAGTCCCACCAGTAGATGCCGAGAGCCATTTTCGCGCCACCGGAGAGCTTGCGCGCTTTCTCATAGTTCGGCCGCAGGTCGGCGAGATTCTTGCCGTACCAGGTCCAGAACTGAACGTATTCGCACAGCGACAGGTAGTCGGTTAAGGGCTTGTCGAGTTGATGTTCGTAGAGGACCACCCACAGGTCGAGGTTCTTGCTGCTTGTGTGGAGACTCTGCTTCATCTCCTTGATCTGGGGAATGGTGAGGGCGGCCAGTTTGGTGTCGTTGGCTCCAACGAAGAAGTCATCCATAACGACGCCGGAGATCTTGTGGTTGTGCAGGGCGAGGTCGAGGACCATCTGCCGCTCTTTGGCTTCGGTGTTGCCGGATTCACCGACGATGCCCCAAACAACGTCGCGCAGCGACTCAAAAGGGAGAGCGAACTGATCGAGTGGAGGTTCCGGCGTTCCTTCGCGATGAAGCATGAACACGTTGGGAATCCCCATGTAGAAGGCGGCTTCTGTTGGGGACATACGGGACTTGCCGGGAAGTCCGAACATGCCGTTGTAACTGCCGGCGACATGGGACCACAGCCATAGCTTGTCGCGAACGGTGGATGCCGGTTTTGGTGCGGCGGTCAGTTGCGAGGTTGCGAGAAGCGCAGGAAGAGCGAGCAAACTGCGCCTGGTCAATTCGACGATGCGGACGGGGTTGTCGGTTTTCATTGTAGGATCACGCAGACGCTCATCGTATGCGGGTGGTGAGGATTCGTCAAGCGTGGTCTTACCTTATCGAAGGCGAGGTTAGTAAATTCG
The DNA here is from genome assembly GCA_039934475.1 of Bryobacteraceae bacterium. Taxonomy (GTDB): domain Bacteria; phylum Acidobacteriota; class Terriglobia; order Bryobacterales; family Bryobacteraceae; genus JBDTMC01. The sequence continues at coordinate 2,387 of JBDTMC010000033.1, forward strand.
TGCCCCAACCCATCGTTGACAGCGGTTTCGGCGGCTGCTAGCATTCCCAACAATTCAACCTGACGGGAGGGTTGCGTGATGGACCACTTACAAGGTATTAGAAGGTTCTTTTGCGTTGCTCTATTTGCGGCAATGCCCATTTTCGCGCAGACCGGATTAGGAGTGGTAACGGGTACGGTTCAGGACAGCACGGGAGCAGCGGTACCCAGCGCACAACTTAAGCTGACGGAAGCGGGGACAAATGTGATGCGCGAGGCGACGTCGAACTCCGCCGGCATCCACTATTTCGGCAGCGTTGCCCTTGGTAACTATGTGCTGACGGTAGAAGCACCTGGGTTTAAGAAATGGGAAGGCCGTTTCCAAGTGCAGGCCGGACAGTCTGTCACAGTGGACCCGAAACTGGAAGTGGGTGACCTGCAATCGACGGTGGAAGTGGTGGGGGCGGCTACGCCGATCGCCACCGAAGGCGCGCAGATCAGCGATGTGAAGGATGCCAAGCGCATCCACGACTTGCCGTTGAACGGCCGCCAGGTTGCGAATCTGTTCACGCTCACTCCGGGAGTGGAAGGCGGTCAGGGCGCCTCAGGCGGCGGCAACCCGCGCACCAATGGAATGATGGTGGGTTCGACGGAGATGCTGTTGGACGGCATTTCCTACGTAGACCGTTTTGGCGGCGGCATTTCGCGTGTGCAGCCAGGCCTGGACACAATTCAGGAATACCGGATTGAGACTGCCGGCTCCGGGGCGCAATACTCGCGGCCGGCCACCATCTCACTAGTGACGCGCAGTGGAACGAATGATTTTCATGGCGCTGTTTTCGAAACCGCGCGCAACAACGCGGCGGGGCTTGCGGCTCGCGCGCGCCAGGATGGCAACACCCCCGCTAAGCTGATCCGCAACGAATTCGGGTTCTGGGCGGCGGGCCGAATCATTAAGAACAAAACGTTCTGGTTCTTCGATCAGGAGTTCCTGCGGCAGCGGGAGCAGAACTTCGCGCAGACAGCGGTGCCCACTGCCGAGATCTGGGGCGGCAATTTCTCCAGCATGACGGACACCAGCGGGAACAAGATCACGATTTATGACCCCAACACGAGCGGGGCTGATGGCACTCGTTTACCCTTTGCGAACAACACAATTCCGCAGGCCCGGCTGAATACCAACCTCATCGAAATTTTCAAGGGCGTCTCACCCGCGCCCCACGGTTCAAACGCAGGCGGCAACCCCTGGATCGAAAGCAATTTTGAGACGTTCTATCCGCGAACGCTCGACACGAAGACGACGACGGCCAAGATTGACCAAATCGTTTCGTCGAAGGACAACATCTCAGGGCGGTTCACCGTGGCCAGCCAGAACAACAAGCTCTATGGCGGCCGCTACGGATTTCCTCCGATTGGTGTACCGAACGGCACGGGCACGGGCCGGCAGGACACCAAAGTCTACTCAGTCTTGGCTCGCGAGACCCACGTCTTCAGCCCGGGCCTGTTGAACGAGTTCCAGGCTTCCGTACATCGATCCAACAACAGCAGCGGCACGCTAGGCGATGCCATCAACTGGGCGGATAAACTGGGCATGCCCAACCCGTTCGGCGCCACAGGCTGGCCGACGATCTGTACCGATGCCTATTCGATGTTCTATTACGGCTGTTGGGACGGAGATAACCGCAACGCGCAGCAGTTGACGCAATTCCAGATCGAAGATAACGTGACCTGGGTGAAGGGCCGTCACACGGTGAAGTTCGGGTTCAAAGGGCGGCAGGAGTATAACAACGTCGTAGAACTGCAGCAGGCCCAGGGATCGCACGACTTCTATGGCGATTGGACTGCGCAATACGATCCGATAGGCGATCAGGCGGTTTCCTACACGGGATCGGGCCTGGCCGGTCTTGAACTGGGTCTGCCCACAAATCTGCGCAATCAGTATAACCGCGGCTACTTCTACTTCCGGCAAAAAGAGATCGGGTTGTACGTTAACGACACCTGGAAGTTGACTTCACGCCTTACGTTGGATGCCGGCCTGCGCTGGGATTATTGGACGCCGTACAGTGAGAAATACAACCGCCTGGTGAATCTCGATTTGAACAGCGTCAACAAGGGTCTGATGCAGGTTGTGTTTCCAGGCGATACGACGCTCGATAAGATTCCTGGGATCCCTTCGGGGGTGAGCGCGTCCTGGTCCCAGAGAGGCCTCACGACGACGAGCGCTAATTCCATCGGATTCCCCAGCGCACTGACGCCGAACGTGAACACCAACTTCGCGCCGCGCATTGGGCTGGCTTACCGGTTGGGCGATAAGTGGGCCGTTCGTGGCGGGTATGGTGTGTACTACTGGCCGATGCCCCTGTCGCAGTTGCTGCAGGCAGCGCGGTCAAACGCGCCGTTGAACCTACGCTTCGTGAATCAGGTTTCGCGGAAAAACGGCCAGGATGTGACGTATGGGTTGAGGAGCGTGCCCGCGCCGACCGACTACATCGGGCAGGCCACAGTGGACGTGAATTCGGTTCAAGGCATCAGTTCAAGTGCGCAAAGCTTCCAGGCGATGGACGTGAATGACTGGAAGGACAACAGGATGCAGCAGTGGACGTTCAGCGTGGAGCGCGAGGTGGCAAGAAATACCGTCGTCAAGTTCTCCTACAACGGCAACCACGGCAGCAATTTACAGCAGCATGTGGACTACAACGCGGCGGAGACGCGCTACAACTACCAGGCGAGGACCGGGCTGCTGGCGCCGTCGAATGCCGATCTCCGCCGTGTGAATCCGAACTGGAACCTCAGCGGCAGTGTCGGGGTTCTGGGTCACTCCGGATTTTTGTCCGCGTGTTGCACTTGGCGGATGCCGCCGGCGGGCTCGCCTTCCAAATTTTCTACGCGTTTACCCATGCCATGACCACGAACGATACGGGCGGGTTTACGTCGGGCAGCGCCAGTATCAGTTCGAACGTGACGGACGGCGTGAATGGCGGCTCAGCCGCTGCGGTGCCACAGACGCAGGAGATTTTGGGGAATCCCACCGGCATGACATTCGACCAGCGGATGCGGTTGGGTTACACCAACTCGAGCCAAGTGCCGCCGCAACGCCTCACCTGGAACGGGATCTGGGAACTTCCCGTCGGGAGAGGCAAAAAGTTCGCGAGTGGTTCCGGCCGGGCTTTGGATGCGGCAGTGGGCGGCTGGCAACTCGGGTTCATTGGGACGTGGAATCGCGGGTTCTGGATGGGCGTGCCTTCCACGGAATTCATTTCCACGAACCCGGCCCTGAACGGGGATCAACGGCTGACGATGAACATCTTCGGTAAGAACCAGATGCTGTGGTATGCCGGCGATTTCAATCCGGCGCTGGCGACAAATGTGGATGCTTCGAAGTTACAGGCGCTGGTGCCGGTGGATCGCGGGGCACGCGCCATTCATCCGATTGGACCGAGCTTCGACAACCGCGTGCCACAGACCCTGGCCAATGGTAACGTCGTACTGACAACCGTTACGGACAACGTGAGTTGGAACGCGCGTAACTTTATGCTGGGACCGCCTTCGTGGAACCAGGATCTTTCGATCTTCAAATACTTCAACTTCACGGAACGGGTGAGGCTGCGCGTGAATGCCGATTTCTTCAATGCTTTTAACCACCCGACCAATCGGAACCCGGCTGCCACCACAGGTTTGATCGATCTGAGCCGGCAGGCTAATGCCCCGCGTATCATCCAACTGGGCGCGCGCGTGGAGTGGTAAGTTAGCAGGTGATGCAGGCAATGCCGGCCACGGGCTGCGAGAGGATTTGAGGTAGAATCTTGCGGTCCGTTCCCTTGCTGGTCGCCGCTATTCTTTTGTTGTCCGGCTGGAACGCTACGCCAGTTGCTTCCGTGCAAAGTGTTCCGTTCCGGCTGGACGATCAGCTTTCTTCGGCCACTGTGAAGGCTTCGAGCGCCGCCTCAGCGGGGACCTCCGCTGCGCCAGTAGTCTGGCAGGACTTCCTTACCGGAAAAGATCTAACGTGGACTCTGTTGCGCGGCCGCATGGGTTATCGCAACGGCGACATGATGATCAAGGCCGACGGATCGACGCCGGTGATTCTTGCGCCGAAAGAGCCGGCCATCGACTGGAGCCTGTACGAGGGGGTGGAAGTACGGATGTCCGTGGGCGCCGGTAGCGAAGCCAAGATCCGAATTGGCGACTACGAGGTGAAGCAAAAGCTGGGCGCGCCAGGGCAGTATCAGGTATACCGGTTCGATGTGAACCTGGATGCGCCGAAGGGTTCGCGGCCGCTGGCGATTATGCCCACGGATAGCCTGACCGATATCGTCGCCATCCGGTCGATCAAGCTGCTGCCTCGCGCCGAGAGCTTTCCACTGCCCGCGGGACGGAAGGTTGTGGCGAAGCAGGACGAATACCGCAGCACTCTCTACGCGCACGCTCCGGCAACGCTTTCGTTCCCCGTCACGCCGCCGAGGAACGGCCGTTTGCGTTTTGGGATGAGCGTGGCAGCGAAGGGAGCGCCGGTTACATTTCGCGTTCAAGTGCAGGGCGCGAAGGGTGATCTGTTTAGCCGTACGCTGAGTAACAACGATGACTGGGTGAACGGCGATGTGGATCTGACGCCGTATGGGGAGCGGCGGATTTCCCTAAGCCTGGTGACGGAGAGCGAGCGCGCCGGTGCGGTGGGGTTGTGGGCGAATCCATTGATTACCACAGGCGCGGCGGCGCGGCGACCGAACGTTCTGATCTACATGATCGACACGCTGCGCGCCGATCATTCCAGCCTCTATGGATACTCACGAGAGACGACGCCGTATCTGAAACAGTTGGGCCGCACTGGTGTGGTGTTCGACGATTGTCAGGCGCAGGCTACGTGGACGAAGGCTTCCACGGCTTCGTTGATGACATCGTTGTATTCGTTCACGCATGGCATTGTGAATGACTTCGACACAATTCCGAGCGGCGCGGCTACTCTGGCGGAGCAGTTGCGGGCAGCCGGTTATTCGACCACAAGCATTGTGGCCAATCCTTACGCGGGGCGCGCTACGGGGCTGCAGCGTGGCTTCGATTATCTGCTGGAGTTTCCGATTGTGCTGCGGAAGAGGACGGAGGCCGCGGATCGCGCTACGGATTCCGCAGCAGTGAATAAACTCGCGTTCGAGTGGCTGGACGCGCATCGGGACGAGCCGTTCTTTCTTTATGCGCATTCGACGGATCCCCATGCGCCGTACCGGCCTCCACCGCCGTATGATTCGACTTTTGCCAATCCCGCGGAGACCGCCGAGTTTGATCGCAACTACGCGAAGCTGCGCACAGAACGCGATTACGGCGGCGCAACGGTGGTGAGTCGTGAAGGCGCCACGCGAGCGGGCCTGGATCCCGATCGCTTCATCAAGCAGGCGGTGGATCGTTATGATGGCGAGATCCTGCATAACGATAAGAGCTTCGAACTCCTGATTGGCAAGCTGCGGCAGTTGGGTGTCCTGGACAATACGCTGGTGATTGTCCTGTCCGATCATGGCGAGGAGTTCTGGGATCACGGGTGGACCGCACACGGGCACTCGTTGTATCAGGAACTGGCGCACACAGTGTTTCTGATGTGGAACCCCAAGATGTTTCCGGCGGCAAGGCGAATTAGTGAGCCGGTACAATTGATCGACGTGATGCCCACCGTGCTCGACATTTTAGGTTTGAAGCAGCCGCCGATTGTGCAGGGACAAAGCTTGGCCGAACTGGCGCGGGGACGGGCGTTTCAGCGGCACGGTATCGTGATGAGCTCTCGATTTTCGCATCCGGCCGCGCAGCCGAACGGCCCGGTTAAGGAGAATCAAACGAACTCGTTTGCGCTGTTAGACGCGAAGTGGAAACTGATCTATCGCGACCGGGCGAAGGAAGTGGGCATCAATCGCGTGGAGCTGTACGACCGGGTGGCTGACCGTACGGAACGGCGCAATGTGTCGAGCCAGAACGCGGGTGAGGTGGAGCGGCGGATGACGGAAGTGGGGAAATGGATTGATGCGCAGAAGCAGCTCCGCCAGGTGCTAGGGCGCGGCGCCGGTTCGACATTGGATCAAAAGACAATTGAGCACTTGCGGAGCCTTGGGTATCTTGGTGGCACGCGTCAGTGAGGGCGCGTTTACTCATTGCGCTGATCGTATTCGTTAGCTTGTTCGGTGCGGCATGCAGTCGATCGAACACCGGCAAGATGATTGTTCTGGGTGTGGACGGCATGGACCCCGCCTTTGTGGAGCGGCATTGGGATGTGCTGCCGAATCTGCGAGAGCTGCGCGATGAGGGGTCGTTCGCGCGGCTGCAGACAACATCTCCTCCGCAGAGTCCAGTGGCTTGGTCGACGTTTATCACCGGACTGACACCGGACGCGCATGGCATCTTCGATTTCGTTCATCGGGATGCGGCGACTCTGGCTCCGTTTTCGTCCATGAGCGAAACGTTGGAGCCGCGATTTACTTTGCCTCTGGGTGAGTGGCGAATCCCTTTGAGTTCGGCGCGCATTGTGTCGCGGCGGCACGGGATCGCGTTCTGGAAACTCCTTGATGACGCTGGCGTGCCCGTGACGATGATGCGGATGCCCACGAACTATCCTCCGGTGGAGGCGGGGCACGCAGTGGCTGGAATGGGAACGCCGGACTTGCGCGGGACGCAGGGTACATTTTCGTTTTACACGGATGACCCGGAGGAGCTTTCGCGTGCGACCGCGGGCGGGCGGATAGAGAAGGTGGCGGTGGCGGGCGGGCGCGCGGTTCTTCGCGTGGAGGGGCCGCCGAATTCGTTCCGCAAAGACTCCGCGTATGCCGCGGTCGATGTTGTCGCGGATGTGGACCCCGCTCAGGATTGGGTCCGTTTTGCAGTTGGAGAGAGTGTAGTGGTTTTGCGGGCGGGCGAATGGTCAGAGTGGTTGACGGCCGATTTTCCGCTGCTGCCGTACGTTGTGTCAGCGCGGGGGATGTTCCGGATTTTTGTGCGGCAGCTTCATCCGCGGTTCGAGGTGTATGTGACGCCGGTGAATGTGGATCCGATAAAGCCCGTGCTTCCGCTATCTCACCCTGCTTCGTTCGCGAAGGATCTGGCGGAGGCGACGGGGCGATTCTACACGCTTGGCATTCCTGAAGACACGTCGGCTCTGCGGCAGGGAGTGTTCAGCTTGCCGCAGTTTCTGGCGCAGGCCGGACTGGTGCTGGCGGATGAGAAGAAGCTGCTGCGGCGGGCTCTGGCTGAGTACCGCGGCGGGTTGTTGTTCTTCTATCTCTCGAGCATCGATCAACACTCGCACATGCTGTGGGGAAGGCACGAAGCGGAGCTGCTGAGTGTGTACCGTGAGGTGGATGGGATGGTGGGTGAGGTGAGGAGGTTGAGTCCTGGGGCCGAGTTGATCGTGATGTCGGACCATGGGTTCTCAACGTATGAACGGTCTGTCCATCTGAACCGCTGGCTGGTGAACCGGGGGTTTCTTTCGTTGAGCGCGGCTGGTGGGCAGGAGTTGAGTTTGAGCGACGCCAATTGGGGATCGACAGAAGCTTATGCGCTGGGGTTGAACGGGCTGTATGTGAACGTGGCGGGACGGGAAAAGAACGGATCAGTGAAGGGAGTTGAGCGGCGGCGTGCCGTGATTGAGACGCTGCGGGAACAACTGCTGGCGTTTCGCGACCCGGAGACGGGCGCGCGCGTAGTGGAGACCGTTGCGGTGACCAATGCGGATGCGGCGACGGCGAGTGTGGCTCCCGACATCATCGTTGGGTATGCGGTGGGATACCGCGGATCGTGGGAGACCGCGCTCGGTGGCGTACCTCGGTTGGAGGTGGAGGCGAACAATGACTTGTGGGTGGGGGATCATTGCATCGACCCAGGGGCGGTACCGGGCGTGTTGTTTTCTACGCGCAGACTGGCTGCGACGGGGCCGCGCCTGCAGGATGTGACGGTGTCGATACTCCAGGGATTCCACGTTCAACCAGCCGCGGGGATGTCGGGACGGGCGTTGTTCCCATAGTTACTTGAGTTTGGTTTCGAAGAAGGCACGCCACTCGCGGTCGATGTCGGGCCCGTTCGGTTTGTGGCCGTTGTCAGTAAGCGCAAAACGAAGCCGGTCAGGCACGCCGAGCAGACGATACACTTCGGCGGCACGATTGTAGTAGCCCCAGCTTTGGCGATCGTCGGAGTCTCCACCGTTGTCTTCGGAGTCACTCTTGCCGCCGATGATGAGTAGCGCGCGCGGGGCGATAAGGGCGAGGATCTCATGATGATCGTGTTCGAAGCCGGGGCGGCTCGGATCGGAATCGAGAAGGCTGAGAACGGTGTGCTGCGGCGTGGGGATGTCGGGGAATGGGCGGAGCCAATCGAGATACCACGGCGCAAACCAGTTGGTGCCTCCGTTGACCGCGGTGTGGGGATCGAGCGCGATGGTCGCTTTGAACTCGTTGGCCAAGGCTGCGACGTAGAGCGCGGCTTTTGCGCCGAGCGAGAAACCGATGAAGCCGATGCGAGTGGCGTCCACTTGCTTCAGGCTGCGGAGGTAGGCGGCTTCGCGCTGGGCGTCGTGCACCATCTTTGCCATGGGTAGCCAGTGGCCGAAGCGCTCATAGAGCTTCTCGGGCGCGCCGGAGCTGTACATTGTGTCGCCGCGGTAGTGCCTGATAAACGACCAACTTGTGAGTACGACGTAGCCGTGTTCCGCGAGCCACTTGCCCCACCATTGTTCGGGTGCGGTGTAGTCGGGCGTTGAGGAGGACCAGGCGACGACAGCGGGGAAGGGGCCGGGGCCTTGATTCTTCGGCAACAGAAGGAGATGGTGCTGGAGGAAGTCCTTCTCAATGGGAAGATCGAGATCGATTCGGGTGTAAGTTCCTTCGTCGCGAGTGTCGCGGACGACGGCCTTGGTGATGTCGCCAAACCATTTTCGGTCGTTTTTGTTTGGGCCGAGTTTGCCCAAAATCTGGGTCCAGGTGTTGAGGATTTGCGGGCGGCGTTTGGTGCGCCATTCTTCGGCTGAGTTCAGGCCGGTGACGAGTGAGGGGAGTTCGGTGTTTTCGGCGTTAGGCTGCGGAGACGGACTGGAGGGGTTGGAGACACGATGCTGATTGAGGCGCGCGGTGTCAGCGGGCGATTGGGCGAAGAGAAGTGCCAGAACGGAGAAGGCAGCTAGCATCTTGTTAACCGAGTAACTCTCGGTAGTTGTCGATGGCGATGTGGAAGCGGAGCGAAGCCCCGGCTCCAACGGCCTGGAAGGCGCGGAAGGCGGGCTGGTACGCCTGCTCCACCGCGGCGCGAGGTAGGGAGACTCCGAAGGGCGATTGCGCATCCGTGATCGCGACGGGCCGGGGTGCGACGGCGGCGACGAGGTCGGGGAGGTCATAGTCGATGAGTGCGCCGGGAACGATGTTCTCGAAGATGAGGCGGTGCATTCCGGTGGACACGACGGCGTCATAAGAGACGAGCATTTGTTCGAGAGATAGCGCGCGAAGGCGAGCATCGAAGACCGCGGCGTAGAGGAGGGGGACGGCCGCACCGCCGCGACCGATGCCACTGATCGCCGAGGCGTCAATGTCCGTGCGCGAAGCGAGCAGGTCGATGCCTCGGAGGATGTCGCGTGCCCGCATTTCGACGAGCGTACGGTTCATGATGATGGCAGTCATGGCGTCTTCGAAGTTGCCAAAGTAGCGATAAAACTCAGAGGCGTTCACCTCGCCGGGCGGCCTGGTTTCGCCCATGCCGCGAAGGTCGAGTGCAAGCACGGCCACGCCGGTGGAGGCGAGTTGCGGTCCCGTTTTCGCGGATGCGGATTTGCCTGCGTCGTCTACAAGGACCACTGCGGGACGGCGGGACGGGCCAGCGGCAGGCATGTATAGCAAGGCGGGAATCTGGATGCCGGGTTCGCTATCGTACACGAACTTCTCAATGGTGAAGCCCTGGCGTTGGATGGTTCCGTAGCGCGTGAACGGTGGCGGCTCCTTGGGGGACGGCTTGTGTCCGGAACGTTCGATGGCGGCGCGGCGGATGCGCTCCTGGTATGGCTTGAGGCTGGCGGGGCCAGTGACAGTGGCGCGCTTCTTGCTGAGTTGCTGAGCAAAGGCGCGATTGATGGTGAAGACGGTTTCGCCGCCGAGCGATGTAAGCACCTGGCCGGTGGGCGTGCAGTCGAGTGTCTGGATTGCTTCGGGGGTGATCAGCGTTTCGGTGACCGGGGCGGGGCCTTGCGGCTTCAGCCAGCGCACAACCCATTGGTAGGCGGCCATGCGGCGCGGCTGCGTGTAGCCGTGACCGTCGTCGGCTTCAAAGAAGCTGAACTTATCGCTTTGACCAATGGCGGCGTAGACGTCGCGCACTTCGGCCACGGTTTCGCGCACGCCGTCGATGGGAAAGAAATCGCGAATGGCGGAGAGGACAATGTAGGGCTTAGGCGCGGCGGCGTAAATGAAGTCGGGATAGTCGAGGCCGCTGGAGAGCCAGTTCGGAAATACCTGCTCCGCGTCCTGCGGTCCGATGGTCTTCAACATCCAATGCCAGGAGGTGATGAAGCAGGAAGGCGCGGCGACTTTGATGCGATCGTCGAGGGCCGTGAGGTAGGTGGTGTGGGTGCCTCCTCCGGAGTTGCCGGTACAGAGGACGCGCTCGGGATCGGCTTCCTTGCGTGAGAGCAAATAGTCGAGCGCGCGAATGCCATCCCAGATGGTGTAACGCGCGATGTGCTGGCCCGTTAGCAGACACTGAATGCCGAGAATAGTGTGCTCCGTAGTGGAGCCGTGAAGCTTGGACCCTCCGAGGTCGGGATCGTAGATTTGAACGCGCTCCCCCTGGCCGACTGGATCCCAGGTGAGACAGAGGCAGCCCATGCGAGTGAGCGTTACCAGCGTTTGCTGCCACGCTTCGTGGGCTTTCGCACCGGCCTCGTGACCGAGCGGATAGAGCACGCAGGGGAAGGGCGGCTGGAACGCGGTGGGGATGTAGAGGTTCGCCGTGACGTGAAAATTAGGAAGGCTTTCGAACGTGATTTTCTCAATGCGATAGCCTTCGCGTTCCACCGTGCCCACCAGTTTGGGATTCAGGGGAGTGCGCTCGGGGAGCCCACCCACGGATTGCAAGATGTGGTCGCGAACGTACTGACGGCGGCGCGCGAGGTCATCGAGTGTTCGCACGTGGATTGACTTTTTGCGCGCGGCTACCAGGGCGAGGGCTTCGCGCTTCATGTATTCGGGCAGCATCGTGCGCAGATCGTCGTAACGGTCGATTCCGTGGAGGAAGTCGAGGGCGTTCGCGCCGTTTTCTTGCGCGGGCAGAGTCGAAGTTGCGGCGAGCAGTAGGAGGCAATCGCGTCTGGTCATGAGATCGGTGGTTTCACTCCACAGTTAGTTTGAAGGCAATTTCCTGTTCGTTGGGCCGAACGTAGTGGCCAGGGCGGGACTTGAGTTTCAGCGGGACGGAGACCGTGCCGACAGCGTGTTCCAGCGTGGTTTCAGGCGCATTGCGGTACGGGTTGAAGGGATAGATGGGCCAGGTGAAGCGCGTAGTGGGGTCTACGTGCAAGGTCCAACCGTGGTGGCGGATCCAGCCGCCGATCTGCTCGCCGGTGAGGTTGAGGGGTTCGGCGGATAAAACATATTTGCCATTCGCCGTTTCGAGGGATTCACCGGCGTGGAGGACGAGTTGGAGCGTTGTGAAGGCCGCTTGCGGAGGTTCGCCCCTGCCGGCGATGACAAATTTGAAGTTCAGCTCCTGGCGCTGCGGCGGCGCCATGTACAAGTCGGCGAAGAAAGTGTTGAAGGCGAGGGACAGGCGGTCTGAAGTGGGGCTCATCTGCAGGCGGGTGTTGCCTGCGAGGTGGAGGGTCTCGCCTGAGGGCAGTGTTTCGCGAAGAGTGGCCAGCTCGGGCTGGCGCTTGGAGTTGGCTCCGCTGACGATGAGGCCGGTCCGCTGGTGGTAGACGGCGAGGTTGGCTTGGCGATCCAAGTAGAACTGGTTGATCACGGCCTGGGTCTCGACGATGCCCGAGAGCGAGACCGTCCATGGGCCGGTTTTACGGATGCCGCCGGGAATCGACAGTTGATACGCGTAGCGCTCCTGGTCCTGTGGGATGGGTGCGGTGGCGCCTTCGTGGTAGTAGAGTGCGTCCTGCGCGAGGCGGCCGATTGATTCCATGGTGAGCTTGCCCGGATCGAAGAAGCCTGAGAGAAATTCGGCGTAGCGGCGGCCTTCGGGAAAGTGGCTGAACGCGAACTGCGCCCAGGAACTCACTTCCCAGTAGCGGTTGCGGTTGTTCATGGTCTCTACGGGAGTTCCGTCGAGCCAAGTGAAGTTCTTGTGGAAGGTGAGCGAACGGCGGAGAGCGTCCAGGGCGGCGGGGTCCTTCGAATACTCGTAGTAGACGGCGACGGCGGAGAGGGTGAGATGGTCGTAGCCGATGGTAGGGGCCTCTCGCGTGTGTTCGCCCCAGAAGCCGTCGGGCGATTGTTCTTCGGCGAAGCGGTGCAGAATACGTGCGCCAAGGTCTACCCATTTGGCGTTGTCGAAGACGCGTCCGGCGAGATACAGCAGTTCAGCCCACTGCGAATAGTGATTGGGCGAGGTGCCGATGAAGGGCGACTGAAACCACGCAAAATCGACGCGCTCGGCGGCGCCGGGTTCAAGCAGGGCGATGTTGGCGAGCAGGGCACGCTTCCAATGATCGCGGCGCTCAGAGCCAAGATCGTTTTCGAGGATGCGGTAGGCCTCAAGCCAGGTGTACGTGTCCCAGTCACTGTCGCCACGCGGTTCGTACTTGCCCTTGTCGTTCTCAGACGCGAGGAGGTCGCCGATGCGCAGCGCGAGGGCGAGCATGCGCGGGTCGTGATAGCGCGGATTATCGGGGTGGTGAGTAGCGTACAAGACGGCCGGCGCGAGAATAGAGTAGCCGAAGTGGCGCCAACCAGGAGGCGCTTCCAGCTTGGCAAGATCGGCAGTGGGTTCGGCCTGTAGCCGGGTGTCAACCTTCTGCGAACCCGCCTCCAACAGCCGGAAGTAACGTGCCGGCAATTCGCCAGCGGACGCCGTCGCAGTGAGGGCAACTACGAGCGAAAAGAGAGGTCCGGTTCGCATGCCAGACCTCAAGCTTACTTGGCGGGCTCTGCAAAGTCCAAACAAAGTTCGTAGCGCGTCAGTTACTGGTTCCAGTGCCGCTTATGGTTACTTTTTGATCGATACCGGCACCATCGGGGACAGTGAGATAACCGTTGTAGACGCCTGCGTTCTGCGGGAGGAATTTGACGCTGAGCGTGCAACTGGCTCCGGCGGCAAGCGTGGCAGGGCAGGGGTTCTTTAGCCGGTAGATCGGCGCGGCGGTTAAGACGATTCCGGAGATGGCCGCGGGAGCAGCTGAGGGATTGGCGACGGTCACCGTGAGTGAGGATCCGAAGCCGCCCGCCGGGATGCTGCCGAAGTTGAGAGACAGCGGAGACACCGTGATGAGTGTGCCGATGCCCGACACGGAGATGGACTTGGGCGCGCCTGTGGCGAAGTTGATAGTGACGGCGCCGGGGCGGGAGCCGGCGGCGGTAGGCGCGAAGGCAACGGTGAGGACACAGGTTTGGCCTGCGGGGAGGGAGTTGCCGCAAGTGTTGGCCTGCGTGTAATCGGGTCCGGTGACGATGCTGTTGATGTCCAGCGGCGCGGAGCCGATGTTAGACAGGGTGACATTCTGGGCCGCGCTAGCGGTGCCCACTACGGTGTTTGCGAAGGACAATTTCGTTGCTGTGAGTACGGACACGGCGATGGGCGAGGTGGGCGGCGCCGCGACGATGGCGGTGGGCGAGTTCCACGTCCCAGGCTTCCCGGTGGCGCTATACGTCGTAAAGAAGGAACCGGTCATGTCGTCCGCCATGTCGATGCGGTAGTTGCGGGAATCGGCGACATAGATAATGCCGTACGGATCGATCGCAACTCCATAGGGGTTGATGAAACTGACAGAGCCGCTGCTGCCGAGGACGGTCCAGTTGGCGCCGAGCATGTCGTCGATGCGCGCGATGCGGTTGTTGTAGGTGTCGGCGATGTAGATACGGCCCGTGGTGTCGAGCGTAACGGCGTTCATGCCGGAGAACTGGTTGACACCCGAACCCGGGCCGCCGAACGGAGTCCAATTCGCGCCGGCGAAGTTATCGAAGCGCACCAGTCGCGAGTTGCCGCTGTCGGCGACGTAGATCTTATAGGAAGGATCGACGGCGATGCCGGTGGGTTGGTTGAACTGGTTCGTGCCCGCTCCCAGTGAGCCGAAGGTGGCCCAGGCACTGCCAGTCATGTCGTTGAAGCGAACGATGCGGCTGTTGCCACCGTCGGAGACGTAGATACGGCCGGACTTATCGAGGGCGATTCCGGTGGGGCTATTGAACTGGAGAGTACCGGCGCCGCATGTGCCGAAGGATGTCCAACCGGCTCCTGAGATGTTAATCATGCGAACGACGCGGCAATTCGCGGTATCGGTGACGTAGATCCGCCCGGCGCTATCGAGGGCGATGCCCCAGGGCGTGGCGAACTGTTTCGTACCGGAACCGGGGGTGCCGAGGGTGGTCCAGTTGTCGCCGAACATGTCGTCTATGCGAACGATTCGATTGTTGTACGTGTCGGTGATATAGAGGGGCTCGTACTGAACATTGACGGTGGTAATGCCTGCGGCGAGATTACCCGTGCCGAGCTCTTTTGTGCCGGAGTAGCCCTGAGAAGTGGAGCCGTAGATTGCTTGCGCCTGGCCGTTGACGGTCATGGAGCCGGTGAACGAACCGTTGAAATTGTAGTAGTAGGTAATGTGCCCACCGCGTCCCCCGCCTGCTGCCGTTTCAATGATCGCTCCCGTGGTGATTGTGCCGTTGACCGTCGTCAGGCCGTCGGTGGACTGGATGGAGACGCTGCCGCCGGTGCAATCCCATTCGGAGGAGTAGGTTCCGGGAGGGAGTGCGATGACCGGGCAATTAAATGAATAGGTGGCCGCGGGTATGCCGATGGAGCTTGTCATGGACAGGGTGGTACTCAGCGAGATGGTGCCGCCGGAATTGGAAAAGGTGGTTTGCTGAGCCGCCAAGGGGGCCGCCAGCAGTATAAATAGGCACAGAAGTCGGAGGCGCGCGGTCATGGTTCTAAGGAGGGCCGAATGCTCTTAAAAATTGCTGTAGATGATCCTTTTCTTGACAGTTTAGTATGAAGACATTATTGACCCTGCGCCGATGCCCGTGTGATCCTACCGTAGCTGTCTAGCAGTCTCCTTTCTTTCCTGGGAATTTACTTGAGCGAGCATACCTTCGAAACGCCGGATGTCACCGTCGTCGGAGGCGGTTTGGCCGGAGTCGCGGCCTCTCTGCATCTGGCGAATGCGAACCTGCGGGTGGCGTGCATCGAGCCCAAAACCGGAGCACGTGAGCCGGTGGGTGAATCCTTGGACTGGGCGACACCCGCGTTGCTTCGCGCCTTGGGTTTTTCGATGGAAGAGATGGTGGGCTCGCAACTGGCGACCTACAAACGCGGGGTGACGTTGAAATTGAATGGCGGCGGCGACCAGAAGTACGCGCCGTCGGAGTGGCTGGCCAATCCTCCGTTCCATATCGAATTGCGAACGATGCATGTAGATCGTTTTCGACTGGACGACGAACTGATGAAGCAAGCGGTCAACCGCGGGGTGACGGTGGTGAGGGACAAGGCCGTGGCGATCGAGCGGAGCGGCAGGCGCATTACTGCTGTCCGCACGGCGGGAGGCGCGCGGCTCGCCTCGCGTTGGTTTATCGATGCCTCTGGGTCGGCCACAAGCCTGTTCGGAAGAGAGTTTCAGCTACCTCAGTACTCCTACGGACCTAAGAAGGTCGCGATGTGGTCGTACTTCCCATCGGCTCGGGCGGACGAGGGGACCACTATCCATGTGGAGGACAGGAAGGGCTCCTACCTTGAGTGGATTTGGGAGATCCCGATCAATCCAACTACGCTCAGCGTGGGTTACGTCACGTCGGGCGATACGATTCGAAACAAGAGGCATGAAGGACTAACGGTGGAAGAGATCTACGCAGCCCAGTTGGCCCGCTTTCCTCATTTTGAGCGCCTGCTGGACCGGGGGCCGCACAAAGTGCCTTCAGTCACTGCCTTCCGTTGCCGCTCCTACAGCGGGGTGGCCGGACCCAACTGGTTGATTGCCGGCGAGGCGGCGTCACTGGCGGATCCCATCACTTCAAACGGCGTAACTGCAGCGTTGCGGCACGCATCGGAAGCGGCACATCTGATTACAAAATTTCGTGGGCGGCATTCACTGCCGCGGGGAGCACGTAGCGCCTACAGCCGGCGCGTTCTGAAGATGGGAAGATTCTTCAACAGCGGTATCGAAGGACTGGTTTATGACTGGCCGTCCAGAGACCGCACGGGCATCATGCGCGCGGGGCGGGTCTATACCGCCGCTGCTTGGAGTTGCAATGCCCTGTACTCGCGCCTGAAGCCAACGGGAGTCGTCGCCAGCTTCGCCTTCGGCGCGCTGCTGGATGCGCTGAGAGCGAGCGCGTGGGCGTATTCCAAACTGTGGAGGCGCTTGCCAAGTGTACGTTGACTCGCGAGGATCCGGTCCGCCGATTCTCTTCGTCCACGGAATACCGACCAGCGGCCAACTGTGGCGCGGTGTCATTGACCGGCTTGCCGGTAAGTTCACCTGCATAGCAATCGACTTACCCGGCCTGGGGCGCAGTCCCGGAACTCCCGGCGGCTTGAGCCGTATAGATGCGATCGTCGACAGTATCGAGAACTTACGCGAGCAATTGAACTTCGACCGATGGCACATAGTGGGCCACGATGCTGGTTCTGCGATTGCGGTAAAGTACGCCCAGCGGTTCCCGGAGAGGGTGAGCGGTCTCGCTTTGCTGACGCCATCGATATTTCCCGACTTGAAGCCGTATTACCTGTTCCAACTGCTGCGCCGGCCGCTAATAGGTGAACTGATGGCGCCGCTGGTGAATCTGATCTTCTGGAACGTGGCGATGCGGCTAGCCGTGGGGGCGGCGGGGCGGACGGTGATGCGGGACTTTCATGCACCCTTTTCAGGCTGGCGCGGCGCGTGGCACCTAATGTCGATCCTGAGATGGGGAAATCCATCGCAGGTGTTGGCTTCGATCCCGCTGGCACTGCCGGAGATACGCGTCCCGACGGTGATCTTTCAAGGGTCACGCGATGTGGCGATACCCCAAGGCTTTGCCAGGCGGGCCGCCGACTTACTGCCGAATTCCAAACTGGTGATGCTCGACTCAGGTCATTTCATTCCTCTGAATAAGCCGGCCTGTGTTGCCGAAGAACTCCTAATGTTTTTCAATTAGTAATACCTGTAAGTGCACGCGGCCCCCGGCCAGTAAAGCATTCTAGTATGTTTTGGTTATTGTCTCTAACTGGAAGCGCACCGTACAATGTCAGGCAGTCTCAATCTGGGTCCCAATCATGTCAAATTTTCTTCAACAGAAGTGTGTGCGTTTACTGTTACTTTGTCTTTCCGTTCCTTTCGCCGTGAGCGCACAGGATCCGGTGGGCACGCTGGAGGGAATTGTTGCCGATAAAACCGGCGGCTCCGTGGCGGGCGCTATCGTCACGGCGAGGAACCTTCAAACCAGCTTCACGAACAAACAGCCGACAAGCGGCGAGGGACTCTTTCGGTTTGGCACTCTTCCCATCGGGCGATATTCGCTGACAGTGGAAGCGCCGAACTTTGCGAGATTCCAACAGGAGCCGATTGAGATCGGCGTCAGCCAGACGCTGCGCATCGATGTCCGCCTGGAAGTGGTTGGAGTGGCGGAAACAGTTACTGTCTCCGGAGAGGCGGGTCTGGTGGACACATCCACCAATACTCTGGGCAAGACGGTGAGCGGAAGGGAAGTGCTTGACCTTCCCCTGAACGGACGCAATTTCACGCAACTGGGCCTACTGCAGAACGGCGTGGCGCCGCTGACGCTCGGCATCAAGAACCTCGGGGGCCCATTGCGGGCCAACCAGGCGTACGCGGTGAACGGGCAGCGTCCTGAATCGAACAACTACCTTGTGGATGGCGCGCAAAACATCGACCGGCTGGATGCCGGGTATGCGCTGAAGATTCCCGTGGATGCCATCGCCGAGTTTCGCATCCTGACGTTGAACGCGCCGCCCGAATATGGTGGATTTACGGGTTCCACAACCACCGTGGTGACGCGTTCCGGCGGCAACGACATTCATGGCACAGTGTACGAGTTCTTCCGCAACGACCTGCTGGATGCGCGCAATTTCTTTTCGAGGTCCGTAGAGCCGTTGAAGCAAAATCAGTTTGGAGGCACAATTGGCGGGCCCTTGAAGAAGAATCGCCTCTTCGCCTTCGGATACTACGAGGGCTTCAGGAACCGCCAGGGCATCACCCAGTCGTCCACCGTGCCGACTGCCGCACAACGCGCGGGCGACTTCTCTGGGTTAGCGTCGCCGCTGGTGGACTTTTCCAAGGGCGGCGTGCCGGTGCCCGGCGGACGGATTCCCGTGGATCAGTTCAATCCGATCTCGCTCAACGTGATCAAAATGTATCCGCTGGGCAACACGACGCCCTCCATCTTCACATCCACAGAAGTAACCGACAACGACGACAATCGGGCGGGCGCGCGGCTGGACTTCAATCAGTCCGAACGCGACCAGTTCTTTGGGCGATATTCGTGGTCGAAGGGTGTGAATCTCAATCCGATCGATTTCAAAGGATCGCCGCTGCCGGGCTTTCCCACCCGCGACGACCTGGTTGCGCATTCGGCGGTGCTTTCAAACGTCCACCTGTTCTCGTCGAAAGTAAGCAACTCGCTACGCGGATCCTTCTTCCGGTATCTGTTCAACTACGAGCAGCGTCTGAACAAGACGCCGCCTTCGGCCCTCGGTTTTCAGTTTGAATCCGCATCAGCGCTCGGCCAAGGGGCGCCCTACTTCAACGTAAGCGGGTATTCGCCGGTGGGTTCGGCCACCAGCGGGCCGCGAAACTCCGCGCAAAACACTTTCGAAGTGGAAGATGCGCTGTCGTGGTTCCTGGGAAAACACTCCATCAAAGTCGGCGGTGAGTTCCGGCGAAACCAAGTGAACATCGCGCAGCCTTCGGTTCCCAACGGACTGATTATATTTTCGCCTTCGTTTCCCACCAGTGACTCCTTTGCCAACCTGTTGCTGGGCCGGCCGGTTGTGTTCTATCAAGGCATCGGATTCTTCGATCGCGGTCTGCGGTCGTGGAATTCGGCAGCCTTCTTTCAGGATGAGTATCGCGTCAACAGGCGCGTGACGCTCAATTTGGGAGTGCGTTGGGAAGTGATCACTCCGACATCGGAGATCGAAAACAGATTGAACACCTTTGTGCCAGGTGTCCAATCGCAAATTCACACCGATGCTCCGAAGGGCGTGTTGTATCCCGGCGACCCGGGCGTATCGGCCGGCTTGGCGCCCATCTACAAGAAGGCTTTCATGCCGCGCTTGGGAGTGGCGTGGGATCCCACCGGAACGGGCGTGTGGTCAGTCCGCACCGGCGTGGGCATTTTCTATGATCCGTTTTCCAATGGCATGGGCCTGGTGGCGAGCCCGGCAGTCAGCGCGGCGCCGTGGGCGCAGTATAACCAGTTCACAGGCAACATCAATTTTGCCAACCCGTATCTGGGACATGGACCGCCGGTGCCGGGCACGTTTGCCCACCCTTCCACGATTCTCGCCATGGATAACACGGCGCGCGCGCCCTACGCGATGGATTGGAACATTGCCATTCAACGGTCTCTGCACAAGCATTACTTGCTGGAGATGCGGTACGTAGGAACCAAGGGAACTCGTTTGCCCCGCAACCGGGAAGCGAATCCGGCGGTGTACCGGCCTGGAGCCACCTCTTCGGATGCGGATCGCCGCCGAATCTATGCCGACTGCAAACCAAATGGCGGGGCTTGCGAGCTTGCGACGGCCGCGGTTCTTACTTACGGCAGCAACTCGACCTATGAGGCAGGCCAGGTGAGCCTGTCGCGCCGCTACTCATCGGGGTTTGGATTTAACGTCTCCTACTGGTTCTCAAAGACGTTGGACTATCTCTCCAGTTTGAATGTCAACAATTCATCGGGTACGGGTCTTGCCGGCGAGAACGACCTGGCCCAAAATCCGTTCGATCTGCGAGCCGAGCATGGGCCATCGCTGTTTGATGCCAAACACCGGTTTGTGGCCAGTGGTAGTTGGGAGCTGCCCTTCGCGCGGCGGTCGCACGGCGTTGTGAAGGCGTTGTTACATGGCTGGCAAGCGAACATCATCGCGTCGGCCAACTCGGGTTCACCATTCACTGTCTACGACAGCGCGAATGTAGCGCTGCAGGCCAGCAGCCCCCCGCTCTCGGCCTATTTCGCCAGCCGCCCTGACTTGGCCGGCGACCCGAATGCAGGCCCGCATACGGTGAATCAATGGCTCAGCCGCAGCGCCTTTCGCCGCCTGAATCCAAAAACGGAGGCGGGCAATTTCGGCAATGCGGGGCGTAACATCGCGCGCGGGCCGGCGTTCGCCAACCTCGATACATCGTTGATGAAGAACTTCCGCTTCAGCGAGCGTTGGAGCCTGCAATTCCGCGCTGAGAGCTTCAACACGGCCAACCATCCGAACTTCGCGGTCCCCGTCGCGGACCTTGCTTCGCCGAACTTCGGGCATATCCTTTCCGCCAGCCCAGCGCGGCTTTCGCAACTGGCGCTGAAGTTGTTGTTCTAAAGGCCGAAGCAATGCGAATCCCCCCAACCTCCTCAAATAACGAACTGAGCTGGGACTATCCAGGCTGGCGGGTGGCTGGTGCCTCAGCGCTGGCATCCATGGCTGGATTCGGCCCCATCCTGATTTACACCTTCGGCATTATGCTGAAGTCCCTCACCGGCGAGTTCGGCTGGTCGCGGGAGACCATCTCCACGGCATTCGGCTGCGCGTCGTTCACGTTGGGATTATCGTCGCCCGGGCTGGGTTGGCTGCTCGACCGGTATGGGCCGCGGCGGGTGATCGTTCCCTGCGTGATGCTGTTCGGAGCCGCCTTCGCCTCTCTTTCTCTGTTGACGAACAATCGTATTCAGCTCTTCGGCACGTTCATCCTGATTGGCGCCGTAGGCAATGCGACTTCGCAAATGGGTTTTGCGAGAGCGGTTTCTACGTGGTTCCAGCAACATCGCGGGATGGCACTTGCGGTGATGATTGCGGGCTCAACGGTGGGTTCGGTTCTAACTCCATTCATTGCGCAGAGGCTTATCGTCAACTATGGATGGAGGGCCACATACGCCATACTGGGCTCCGCCCCGTTCCTGATCGCACTGCCGCTGGTGATCCGATTTCTACGCGAAAAGACCGAGCATCGGACCTCCCGGCTGGTGGCATCGATGGCCGGAACCCCGGTGGCCGCCGCTTTGGCGACGCGGCCGTTCTGGATACTCGCGCTGACTCTGTTTCTGACGGCAATGAGCACAACGGGAATTCTCACGCATCTCGCAGCCTTACTGACAGACCGCGGCGTGACGGCTGGGGGCGCGGCCGCCGCCGTCTCCGTTGTCGCCGGGACGGGCATTATCGGGCGTTTGATCACCGGCTGGCTGCTTGACAGGGCCTTCGGGCCGCGCGTCAACATGGTTCTTCTCTTTACTACCGCGGCTGGGCTGTTATTACTCTCCCAAGCACAGTCTGCCGCAAGCGGACTGGTGGCAGCGGCGCTCATCGGGTTCAGTATGGGCGGCGAATCGGATGTGACGCCGTACCTGCTGGGACGTTATTACGGATTGCGACGTTTTGCCACGCTCTATGGATTGACTTGGACAGCGTATGCCGTTGCCGCGGCTATGGGCTCTGTGCTTCTAGGGCGGGCGTTCGATGCCACCGGATCGTATGGCGTCGTGTTGGTGCGGCTCGCCATACTGGTGTTCATCGCCGGGCTGCTGATGCTCCTGATGCCTCAATATCCGCCTAAAGGCGCAATGGAGGCGCGCGAAGAGGCTTCCGTTGTAGCGCCGGAGATTCCTCTTCCGGAACGGGCTTAAGCCTATACGGAAATTGGCGCAACGGAATACCATTGCGCGGAACGAGTGTCGCCTACAGCTGATCGGACAGTCGCTTACGGATAAGACGGAACAAGCCTAAGCCGATAACGAGCGATGCCGTCGAGACTAAAGCCAGTTTCCACACCAGGCTTGGCGGCGGTGCCTTGGACTCAAGGATGACGTTTCGCATGGCAAGGACCAAGGCCGCGACGGGGTTGAACTGATAGATTTCCCTATACTCTGGCCGGACAAACGAAAACGGATAGAAAATCGGTACAAGCCAAAACAGGACCGTCACCGCGGACTCTACAATATAGCGCGTATCGCGAATGTAGACATTGATGCACGAAGAGGCCAACGCGAGACCGCAAACGAACACGATTTCCATCACCCACAACGCTGGCAGCCAGAACCAATAAACGTTCCACGTCAGCCCCGCGGCAAAGACGAAGACAATGATGAGGGACATCTGTATCAGCAGGTGCATCACATTGCCGAGGACGGTGCTGATGGGCACTACTTCAAGGGGAATGGGAACCCGCTTGACGATATTCGCATTTTCTACGAGGGAATTCGTAGCTGTCGACCACGACACGGCGAGAAAGTTGAAGGGGACGATGCCGCAAAGGACGAAAACCGGGAAGTTGGGCACGCTGTTGCGAAAGATCTTGGTGAAGACAAACCAGTAGACGGTCATCATCACCAGCGGGTTCAAGAGCGACCAAAACAGACCTAAAGAAGCGTTTCGGTAGCGAACGCGGAAGTCCTTCAGAACCAGAGACCGGATCAGGAAATAAATATCTCCTTTCCAGGCCAAACCAACGAGGGAAATGGGGCGGGTTGCGGACAACTAAAATATTAGCATGGTTAGAGTTGAGGTCGGATGCCGGAGTTGTCTATCGCAACATGATCCTGCAACGGACAGGCAAAGCGGCGGCTAAGCCCATCGGCGGGGGTTTCGGAGCAATCGATCCGATATAACATAGTGCTATGACTTCGTCTGAGACCGTTGCGTTCGCGCTCGCGGTCCTTCTGGCAACCGGGGCGCAGGCAGCGTCCCCATCTGCTACTTCGCTTTCCGCGTCTCCTAATCCGTCAAGATTCGGTGAAAGTGTAACTCTGACGGCAACTGTAACCCCCGCATCCGCCACAGGGCACATCACTTTCTATCAGGGCACTTCAGTGCTTGGCAGGACACCCGTTTCTTCTGGAACGGCGAAGCTAAGTCTTGGGGTATTGGCCACCGGGGCCCAACAGTTGAAGGCCCTGTATGGTGGTGATTCTGCCTTGAGTCCGTCCATTTCAAACCTCTTGCCGATGATGGTTAACTCGGTGGCCGCCCAAGGGTTCAGGTCTGTGAACCTGCAGAACCTGTCGGGCCTGCAGTTTCCTTACCTTGTCGCCGGCGACTTTAACGGCGACGGGAAACTGGATGTGGCTGCTGTAGACGGAGCTGCATTGGGATTGTGGATCTCCCTCGGCAACGGCGATGGCACGTTCCGTCCCGGACAAACCTTAGGCGGATTTTCGGACGCCTCGGCGATCGTCGCATCTGACTTCAACGCTGACGGCTTCCTGGATGTCGCTGTCCTGCAGAGTGGAGCAGGGATTCTTCGCGTCGCAATCGGACACGGCGACGGTACATTTGAGGCCGCCGAAAGTTATCCTCTCCACGCTCAGAGATTAGCAACTGGAGATTTCAACGGAGATGGCATCGTCGATATCATCGCTACCGATTACACTTTCGACAATGGTGGTATCTACCTCTTGTCGGGAAAGGGTGACGCCTCCTTCGCCGGTCCCACATCCGTGAGTGTGGGCAACCCCGCGGGGGCGGTTGTGGTTGCCGATATCAACAACGACGGTATCGCGGACTTGACTGTCCAGGCAATTACCGGCGACCCCGACGGGTATCAGGCATACCTCGGAAACGGTGACGGAACCTTTGCCGCGGTCGGCAGTCCAGTTCCGCTTACACACCAGATTAGTGATATTGCTACGGCTGACTTCGATGGTGACGGAAAGACGGACCTTGTTATCGCGAACGGATCCGGCGTCTCATTTCTTCGTGGGAACGGAGACGGAACCTTTCGTTCTCCGGTGTTCTTTCCCGTCGCACATCGGGTGAACTCTCTTGCCATTGCGGACGTAAACGGGGACGGAAAGCTCGACATCGTGGTAGGAACGGGTTATCCCGACCCCGGCAATGAGCTCGCGAGCAGCTTCTTACTGCTGTTGGGCGACGGCTCCGGCTCCTTCATGCTCAATCCTTTTCGGGACGGCTACGTCGTCTGGCCCATGGTTTTGGGTGACTTCAATAGCGACGGACGAGTGGATATTTTCGAGGGATTTACGGTGCCCCAACTCTTTCTCGGACTTGCCCCTACGGACCTGGGCGCTGCCATCAGCCACTCTGGCACCATCACGCAAGGCCAAACCGGCCTGATTTTCACTGCGGCCGTGTCGAACAGCGGTCCCGCCGCCACAGCGGGTTGGGTAGTCTTCAGCGTCGCCGCATCGGACGGAATCACCATCACGGACATTACCGGTCCGGGCTGGCAGTGTTCGGGCACAGGTTGCCACCGGACCGACGCGCTAACGCCTGGTACGAGCTATCCCGTAACCCTCACGGCCAGTATTTCCGATTCGGCTCTGCCGTCGCTCAACATTACAGGCAAGCTCACGATCGAGGGGATGAGCGATCCCAATCCCGCGAACGACACTGCCACCGACAGCTTCGCCGTCATCCAGCACCAGACCATCGTGTTTGGATCCCTGTCTGACCTCGTGTCCGGCGCGCCGGCCTTCCGGCTCCACGCCGCCGCCACGTCGGGGCTCCCGGTCAGCTATGCCGCTGCGGGTAACTGCACGCTGAGCGGCGTGACAGTGGCCGTGACTGGCGCCGGTTCCTGTGCCATCACCGCCCGGCAACCTGGCGACTCCCTTTACCTCCCGGCGCCGGATGTCGTCCGCCGCTTCACTGTAGGTGCGGCAGCCACTACCGTCACTCTTACAGCGTCAGCCGCATCTGCGAGACTGGGAGCCTCCGTTACCGTCACCGCCACTATCATGCCTTCCGCCGCCCAAGGCCGTGTGGCTTTCTACGACGGCGACTCTCTGCTGGGA
Source organism: Bryobacteraceae bacterium (assembly GCA_039934475.1). Taxonomy (GTDB): domain Bacteria; phylum Acidobacteriota; class Terriglobia; order Bryobacterales; family Bryobacteraceae; genus JBDTMC01. The sequence continues at coordinate 27,483 of JBDTMC010000033.1, forward strand.
ACGACGGATGTAGCGCAGGGCATGGCCCACTTTGTGGTGAATACTTCCAACACCGGCATTCGGCGCATCTATGCCCGGTACCTCGGAACACAGCCGTGGCCCGGGGCCACGTCGCCGGTGCTGAACCTCACGGTGACTTCAACCCCGGCATTCAACTACACGCCTACCTCTGTTCCCTCATCCGGAGGCGGTATGCTAGCCGGCGTTGCCGCAGGAGATTTTAATGGCGACGGGTTTCCTGACATTGTTGGAGTGGCCGACTTCGCCATCGTCGTCTCATTAGGTGATGGCGCTGGCCACCTGGCCCCCCCGGTTGTAACCTGGTTACTTGATGGAAGGCGAGACAATCCGAATTTGGCTATCGGCGACTTCAATGGCGATGGAAAGCTCGACGTTGCTGTTGTGGGTGGTTGGCAATCTTACGACCAAAACGCGAGCGTCTGGTTGAGTAAAGGGGACGGATCGTTCCAGCTGGGACAACAGCTCACAGTCTCCGGATCGTCCATTACCGCCGCCGACTTTAACGGGGATGGTTTTGCCGATCTCGCTATCAGTCGAGGCGCAACGCCGATTGTGAGTGTGCTACTCAGCAAAGGCGATGGTACGTTTGAAGCGCCCATCAATTACACCATTACCGGCGATTGGGGAGACCTGCCACTGGCAGCCGCCGATCTGGACCGCGATGGCGCAGTGGATCTCATCGTCGTCACGCCAATTCGCCATCCAGAGGTTGATAACCGTATCAGTGTCCTCATGGGGCGCGGAGACGGCACCTTTCTGCAACCGGCCGGATGGATCGACGATGTGGCGCAAGTTACTTCCCCATCCGCCACGATTGCCGTCGGCGATCTCAACAACGACGGCCTGCCCGATCTCGTCATACCGAATGGTTTGAGCTACCTGCCCCAACGCTGCTCGGTGTCCGCCCTCCTCGGAAACGGCGACGGCACCTTCCAAGTACCGCGGCACTACCTCTGCAGTTCGGTCTCTCAGGTATCCGCAAACGGCAATCCCGCTGGTGTGGCCATTGCCGATTTTACCGGCGACGGCAAGGCCGACATCGCCGCCCTCTTCAATTTCAACGACGGCTACTTGCAGTTGTTCTCCGGCAATGGCGATGGAACATTCGCCGCCGCGTCGGTCTACCAATACTCCGCCGCACAGGCTATTGGGTCCAGCACATTTGATTTCAATGGCGATGGCCGCCCCGATCTGACCGCCCGTCAGTTCACGAATTTTACCTTGCTCCAGGGTGTCCCCGGTCCGGCGCTCCGTCTGACGACCACGCCCATCGGTAGAATCTCTCCCGGTTCGGATGCGACATACACCATCGCCGTCAGCAACGGACAGGGAGCTACGGCTACGATCGGCGACATTTCCGTGTCGTATCACAACACCGGCTCTCTGGCGATCACCTCCATTGGGGGTTCCGGCTGGAGTTGCACCAACGGAACCTGCACCAGGAGCGATGCTCTTGCCGGCGGGTCGAGCTTCCCGCCAATTATCGTCCAGTTGCACTTGGACTTTACTCCTATCGACGGATTCATTAGCATTACCACCGTCTCAGGAGGCGGTTCCCCTGGGGCAGAGAGCGTCGACACGGGCGTAATCGCCGGCTCCCCCAGTGCCATTACAGCGGTGAATATTGCAGGGACGGCGTTGGCCCCAACCTTCACCGTCGCGGCTAACGCGTGGCTGGAAATCCACGGAGTGAACCTGGTGCCGGCTACTACGCCCGCCGCCGGCGTCACTTGGGCCAACGCCCCGGAGTTCGCCTCCGGCCGCATGCCGACCCAACTGGACGGGATCAGCGTCACCATTAACCAGCAGCCTGCCTACATCTTCTTCTACTGCAGCGCTGCCACCAGCCCTGTCTGCTCTACGGACCAGGTCAACGCTCTGGCTCCGCCCGACATTGG
>JBDTMC010000034.1:0-29180 GCA_039934475.1 Bryobacteraceae bacterium
CTTGGAGTTGGGGAACTGGACGAGCACCTGGCGGCATTCGTCTTCGGCGCGGAGGGCGTGGTTGTTATCGCGGTCGGCCTTCTCCATGCTCCGGTAGTGGATCTGGCAGATGCGGCTTTGGGATTCGGCCGCCTCTTCCATCTGCGGGTAGAAGAGGATGAAGTCCTTGTATTCGGCTTCAGCCTGGGCCATGCCATGGGCTCCGCCTTCGCGGAACCAGCTATCGGCAATGGCGAGTTTCGCCTTGGCTAGAAATTCCGAGGTGTCGTAGGTGTTGATGAGCGTTTGGAGAGTAAGCCGGGCGATTTCATAACGACCGCGTTCGATGTCGTTGACGGCCTTATCGAAGAGGACCTTATCGGGCTGCTGGGTGTCTTTGGTAATCGGGTTCTCGTATTTCTTCCGATGGAACCCGCACGACGAGAGGAGCCCAAGGCCCAACGCGACGGCCACGACCGAGTTGGCAAAACGATTCATAGAGTACAAACCTCAAACACGAACACTGAATGCCCCGCTGGCGATTTGGCGCATTTCGGCCACCGTAGCCGCAGGGTCGGGAGTTGTGAAAACCGAAGATCCCGTCACCACCCAGTCCACGCCGGAGGTGACGATCTCAGCCAGATTCTCTTTGTTGACGCCGCCGTCGATTTCGATGGCAAAGCGCAGACCGTGATCGCGGCGCTGCTGATGGAGCGCGCGAACCTTGCGAAGCGAATTCGGGATAAACTGCTGGCCACCGTAGCCGGGGTTGACGCTCATGATGAGGACGTAGTCGGCTATATCGAGGACGTCCTGGAGGACGTAGATCGGGGTGGCGGGATTGATGACGACTCCGGCGCGGGCGCCTTCACTCTGGATCATGCGGAGGGTGCGATCAAGGTGGATGCAGGCTTCCTGGTGAACGGAGACCTGATCGGCACCAGCCTCAATGAAGAGAGGCGCGTAGCGATCAGGGTCTGTGATCATGAGGTGGACATCTAGAGTGAGGCGGGTAGCCTTGCGGACGGATTTGACGACGGGGATTCCGATGGTGAAATTGGGGACGAAGTGTCCGTCCATGACATCGAGATGGAGCATAGAAGCCCCCCCGCGCTCGACGGCGGCGATTTCCTCGCCCAGTCGCGCAAAATCTGCGGAGAGGATAGACGGAACGATCTCAGTCATTTGCGGTCTGGGGGCTCATTTCGATGGTATCACGGCAGCGTAAAAGCCGTCCCCGGCGTCGAGGCCTGGGGTGCGCCTCACTTCGCGCGCTGGAGGGTGCCCCAGAACGGCCCGCACGACATCCTCATTTTCCTCACGTTCGAGGGAGCAAGTGGAATAAACCAACAGCCCGCCGGGCGCGAGGTATTCCAGGGCGCGGGACAAAAGCCGGCCCTGCAACTCCGCCAGCGGGGCGAAGTCAGTGGGTTTGATGCGCCAACGGATCTCGGGGTTACGTCCAAGCGTGCCGGTTCCGGAACAGGGGGCGTCTACCAGGATACGGTCGAATTTGGTTTTGAAGGGGAGAGGGGCGGTAGCGTCGAGGACGACGAGGGGGACGCCGGTAGCCTGGAAGTCTCTGAGCCGATTGAGGTTGAGGTCGCAGGCGATGGCGTGGACTCCCGATTCCAGAGCCTGGGCGGTTTTGTTGCCAGGGGCGGCGCAGAGATCCAGAAAAGTCTGGCCCGGTTGGAGATCGAGCAGCGGAACAATCGACTGGGAGCCGGCGTCCTGGATGCGGAGGCCTTGGGTGCTGCCGGTGATGAGTTTGTAGGCTCCTGGTATTCCGGGGGTGGGTTCGAGTTCCGTGGTTTCGGGGAGAGGAGTGCCGGGAGGGATGCGGACCCAGACTTCGGGCTGGTCGAGGAAGGAGCGGGCGATTTTGTCGGCCACTCCGGGGGTGAATCGATCGTCCCAACGGTGAAGCATCCAGGCGGGCATGGAGAGGTCCATCCAGCGTTCCGGGAAACGAACCGGGTCGCGGTGCACCTTTCTTAGTACGGCGTTGACGAAGCCGGCGGCGGAGGCTTTTCCGTTGCGTTTGACCAGTTCGACGCTTTCGCCGACGGCGGCGTGGGGCGGAATGCGGTCGAGCATGCGCATCTGGTAGACACCCATGCGGAGGGCGATGCGGACGGCGGCGTCCTGGACGGAGGGTTCGCGGTGGGAGAAGAAACGGACGAGGAAGTCCAGTTGGCCCTGGCGGCGGAGGCAGCCGAAGACGAGTTCGGAGGCGAGGCCGGCGTCGCGGGAATCCAGGCGCCGGGAGGCGGCCATGAGGAGGTCAGAGGCGTAGGCTCCGGTTTCGGCACGGCGAAGGACGTCGAAGGCGACGAGGCGGGCGGGGCTGATGGGTGGAGGTTGGGGCAAGAACAATGATAGGACGAGGGCGCAACCCTCGTCATCCCTTTCGGATGGAGACAGAAGTCGGAAGACGGAAGTCGTGGGATGAGCCTGGGCACTGTTTTCTGACTTCGGCCTTCTGTCTTCGAACTTCAAGACGAGGGCGGCCCTCGTGTTACGCGGGGGCCTTGGCCTGGCGTCATTCGGGTCGTTCGGCGCAGTAGCGGACGAGGCGGACTTTGCGGCGGCCAAAGTCGGCGGTTTCGATGGGTTCTTCGTAACGCACTACGCGGAGTTGGGGGTAGAGGGCCGGCAGTTCACCGGAGTCGAAGACTACGCCGCCACCGATCGAGTTGCCTTTTGTGGCATCGCGGTGGAAGGCTTCGATGACGAGAATGCCGCCCGGCTTTAGCGCGCGCTGGAGGACGTCTGTCATTTCGCGGCCTCCGACGTAGGAGAGAAGGATGAGGTCCCAGCGGCGTTCGCCGAAGTCGAAAGTCTCGCTTCCCTTGATCTCGGATTTGAAGTGGACGTTGAGCTTGCGGGCCGTTTCCTGGGCGGCGGCGACGGCCTTTTCGGCGGGGTCGAACCCGGTGACGTCCCACCCCTGCTGTGCGAGCCAGATGGTGTTGCGGCCCTGCCCCATGCCGACATCCAGGGCTGTTCCCGGCTTGCGGCCCTTGGCCATCTGGACGAGAAACTCGTTTGGCTGGACGTTGAAGCGAGGCTTTTCTTCGGTCAGGATGCGGTTCCAGCGTTCCACTTCGGCGCGGGAGCCGGCCGCCTCGACGAGCTTGATCTGAGCCGCTGCATCCGTATCGGTGACGCCACGCGATTTAAGGAAGTCCTTGTAGCGAACCATCAGGTTGGCAGCGCTTTGCTGGTCAGGCGGGAGTTGCGTGCTCCAGGCGCGGAAGCGTTCGTAAGCACGCTGATCGGCGGGGAGGCCCACGATGCGCTTCTCAACTTCGTACGGCGTCTGGGAACATACTGGCGGGGCGCGACACAACAGGGGAGCTAGCAACGCTAACCAGAACTGAGATCGCATTGTGCGGTGAGCGTATCACAACTCGGGGAGTACGGACGAAGGACGCGGGTCCACCCTCGTCATCCCTTGGGGTTCGGAGAGGGGCCGGTGTATCGACTGGCGGGAGAAATTTGGCACAGACGGACAGTTCCTGGTGTCTAAGTCGTATGTGCGGATGATTCGACTACTCGCTCTCTTACTCCTGATCGCGCCGCGGGTTCTGCCGTGCTCGTGCGGCACCCAGCGCCCGTGCGGAAATGTCGCCCGCTCTGCCGTAGTCTTCACCGGGTTGACAATCAGCGGGGGGGATGGCTGGAAATCGCCGAGTGCCCGATTCAAGGTGATTCGCGCGTTCAAGGGGGTTCATGCGGGGGACCTTGTGGATGTGGATACGGCTTCCCAAACCAGTTGCGCAGCCACATTCCAGGTTGGGCAGGAGTACCTGGTGTTTGCGCACAATAACGGCGGGCATTTGGGAACGACGCTTTGCGGTGGCTCCCGACAAGTCGCCAAGGCCGTGGAGGAGTTGCGCTATTTAGAGGCGTGGGAGAAGGGCCAAACGAGGACCGAGATAGTTGGTTACGTGATGCCCAACATTCGCGGCAGTGATCACGATTGGGAGCGAGCGTATGTCCAGATGGTTGGGGCAAAGGTGCATATCGTGGCGGAGGACGGGAAAGTGGTCCAGACCGCTGCCGGCAAACAGGGGGATTTCAGTGTGCCCGTGGCCGGCCCCGGGCGGTATGAAGTATCGGTCGACCTCCCGAAGTGGGTAAGCGAGGAGGCGACTCAGACAGTAGTGGTTCCCGCAGCGGGATGCGGCGAGGTTGGGTTTCAGTTGCGTCCAGACGGCCAAGTCTTGGGCCGTGCTGTGAACCCAGATGGGGCCGGAGCAAAAGATGTCTTGCTGAAGCTAGTTTCCGTTCTGGATTTCGGCATCACAGTCGAGACGAGAACCGACCAGCTAGGCCGTTTTCGTTTTCGAGGTGTACCTGCGGGCGCGTACCGATTGGGTGTCAATGCCGACAGCATGGATGATCCCTCCCAAAAGGTTCCTTATGCGTCGACGTTTTATCCTGGCGTCGGCGATGAACGAAGCGCTCGTGTGATCCGAGTCGGGGAGTTCGGGAAGGTCCAATTGGAGAGTGTCTTTCAGCTGCCACCCATCCTCAAGCCCGTTACTATTCGAGTGAGAGTGACTTTGGGGAACGGTCAACCTATTCGAGGAGCTTCGGTTTCCTGCACTCCCGAGGGCCACTCGTATTGGCGCAAGGTCTCGACCGATTCCCAAGGTTTCGTCGATTTCGCGGTGATGGGCCAAATCCCCTACATCGTCGATGTCGACATTCCGTCAAACCACGAGCTTGCGAAAGCGGGTTACAAGCGGTCTCGATGGATCCGCATATCACCTCGCGCCGGTATAAACGAGGTACAAGTTACTCTGGGCAACACAGCGAGCGGGAAACAAAAGTAGAGCCGCCTCGAATGGCGCTCTCCCGCGCAACGGATGAGTCGGTCCTACGACACGGCACGAATTCGAGGGGTGTCTGGGGGGCGCTGGTTTACCGAGGATGGAACCTGTGCGAGGGCTGAGATTGCAATGGCGGGTCGATCTGCGCAACTTTTGCAGGCTCGGGTTGACAAAAGAGTCCGTATTCAGTAGGTTAGGCGACGACGGCGAGCCTGGGTTTGCTATGCCATCTTCTTTTCTTCCTCTCTGTATTTCTATCCTTGCCGGAGCGCTTTGTGCTGGTAGCGCAGTAGGGCAAACTTCTCCCAAAGACATTGAGTTTTTTGAAAGCAAGGTGCGGCCGATTTTGGCGCAGAACTGCTATCAATGCCATGGTCCGCAGGTGAAGACCGCGTTTGGCAATTTGTGGCTGATTAGCCGGTCAGCACTTTTAAAAGGCGGGGATTCGGGCCCAGCTTTGGACGCGGCCAATCCAGAAGAGAGCCTGCTGCTGAAGGCCATCCGTTATGACGGGGCGATTGCTATGCCTCCGACGGGGAAGTTGAAGCCTTCGGAGATTGACACGCTGGTGCAGTGGGTGAAGATGGGCGCGCCTTGGCCGGAGGACGCTACAGCCGCGCCGGTGGTGGTGACGAAGGCGCAAAAGAGCGTCGAGGAGCGGCGGAAGGACCATTGGGCGTGGCAGGCGGTGAAGCGAACGGAGCCTCCGGTGGTGAAGAACGCCGCTTGGGCGCAGACGCCGTTGGATCGATTCATCCTGGCCAAACTGGAAGAGAAGGGGCTGGCTCCGTCGGGGGAGGCGAATCCTTATACGTTGATTCGACGGGTGTACTTTACGCTGACGGGATTGCCTCCGACGCCTGAAGAAGTGGAAGCCTTTGTGAAGGACCCAACGCCGGCGGCCTATGCGGCGACAGTGGACCGGCTGCTGGCTTCGCCCCAATTCGGCGAACGGTGGGGGCGGCACTGGCTGGATTCGACTTACTTTGCCGATACGATGGATATTGGGCGGCGCATTCCGGCGAAGTATGCGTGGCGGTTTCGCGACTACGTGATCGACTCCTTTAACAAGGACAAACCGTTCAACCAGTTTGCGGTAGAGCAGATCGCCGGGGATTTGCTGCCTTACCAGACGAATGAGCAACGGCGAAGCCAACTGACGGCTACGGGGTTTTTGAGCCTTGGCCCGTGGTCACTAGTGAACGCCGATAAAGAGCAATTGAAGATGGACGTGGTGGACCTGCAGATCGATATGATCGGCAAGTCGTTTCTGGGATTGACGCTGGCGTGCGCGCGGTGTCACGACCATAAGTTCGATCCCATTCCGCAAAAAGACTATTACGGAGTTGCCGGGATCCTCGCCAGCACGCAAACGCTGAAGGGGATTATGACGGACGTGTTCAGCGACTTGAACCGCGTGCGACTGCCGGAGACGGCGGCGGAGGCGGCCGATTTTGAGCGCGAGACGGCGCGATACGACGCCCAATTCAAGGAGCTGAAGGGGCGTGAGGAGGGGTTTGATCGTCAGAAGCAGAAGGTGGATGCGAAGCTGGCGGAACTGAAGAAGTCGCAGCCAGAGGAGAGCAATAAGGCGGAAGAGGAGCGGCTGACGAAGGAAGCGGGCGAGTTTGAGGGCCGGGTGAACGAGATCAAGAGCCGGATCAAGCTGCTGGAGTACATGAAGCCGACGCTGCCCACCACATTCGCCGTGGAAGACGCGGAAGCGCCGGGGAATGTGCAAGTCACGATCCGGGGCAATGCTCACATGCTGGGAGATGAGGCTCCGCGAGGAATGGTGAAGATTGCGACGCTCAGCCAGCCTCCCTCGATTGAGAAGGGGAGCGGGCGGCTGGAGTTGGCGCAATGGGTGGCGAATCCTACGAACCCGCTGACAGCACGCGTCTACGTGAACCGTGTTTGGTACGACGTGTTCGGCGAGGGCATAGTGCGGAGCGTGGATAACTTCGGGATTCGCGGCGAGGCTCCGAGTCATCCGGAGTTACTGGACTATCTGGCCACGGACTTCGTGCGGCAGGGCTGGTCAGTGAAAACACTGGTGCGCCAGATGGTGCTTTCGGAAACATTTCGCATGGCGAGTACGCCGAATAAGGCGGCGATGGACGCCGATCCAGAGAACCGACTGCTGTGGCGGATGAACCGGAAGAGGCTGGCAGGGGAAGAGATTCGCGATGCGATTCTTCGGATTGACGGGCAATTGGATTTGGGACGCGGCGGGCCGTCGCTGGGCCTGGAGATCCCGGGGAATTTGAAGCCGTTTGAGCCGACCTTCGTGGATGAGAAACTGCGTGTGCGGGACGATGTCAAGAACCGGCGGACGGTATATCTGCCGGTGTTGCGGAAGAGCCAGATGGACACGCTGGATATGCTGAACTTGTTTGGATTTCCGGACGCCAACCAAATCAACGGACAGCGGGCTGACACGAGTGTTCCGACACAGGCTCTGTATCTGATGAATTCGCCGTTTTATCAGGAGCAGTCGAGACTGATGGCGCGACTGATGGAAGAACGGATTGGTCTTTATGATCGGGCACGAGTGGCGGAGTTGATCTGGCGGGTTTTTAACCGGCCAGCGACGGATGATGAGGTGAAGGAAGGGCTCGATTTCGTTTACGAGATGGAGCGAATGCTGCGGAAACAGCCCAAGCCGCCCGCCGACGTGACGGAAGAGGCGTGGGCTCGGTATTGCCAGACTCTGTTTGCTTCCAGCGAGTTCTTGTTTAAAGGGTAAGGAGCGAAAGCGATGATTTCACGGCGCGAGCTATTGAGAAAGGCCGGCTGCGGATTCGGGTCCGTGGCGCTGGCAGCGTTGGCCGCGGAGCAGGCGGCGGCATCGATCACAAACCCTTTGGCTCCGAAAGCGCCGCACTTCCCTGCCCGGGCGAAGCGCGTGATTTTCCTGTGGATGCAAGGCGGACCGTCGCACGTGGATCTGTTCGAATATAAGCCGCGGCTGCAAAAGCAGAGCGGCGAGTTGCTTCCCTTCGAATTACCAAAGACGCGTATTCTCACCGATAGCGTTAAAAACACGCGGCTGATGGGGCCGCTTTCGAACCTGGTGCAGCGAGGGCAGAGCGGGTTGTATGTTTCGGACTGGCTGCCGCACCTGGCGGGGAAAGCCGATGAGCTGTGCCTGTTGAGCGGGATGAACACCGATAGCGAAGCACATGCTCCGGCGGTGCGTACGCTGCACACGGGTGCGAGCGTGTTTGTGCGACCTTCGATGGGATCGTGGGCGACGTATGGGCTGGGAACAGAGAACCAGAATCTGCCGGGTTTCATTACGATCAGGCCGGATCTGTTTGGCGATGGCGGCAACCAGCAGTTGTATGGCAGCGCGTTTTTGCCGGCGGCGTACCAGGGGACTCCGTTGGGCGAGGCGTTGCGCGGACCTTCGGCGGCGATGCCTCCGCGCCCGGATATCCGGTATCTGGAGGACGACTCCATCACATCGGCGGCGCAGCGGAAGCAACTGGATTTTCTGCAGGCGATGAACCGGCGGCAGTTGGAGAAGCTGGATGGCGATCGGGATGTGGAAGGGCTGATTCAATCGTTCGAACTGGCGTTCCGCATGCAGGCGGAAGCGCCGGGCGTGCTGGATCTTTCGAAAGAGTCGAAGGCGACGCAGGACCTTTACGGCATCGGTGAAAAGGACACGAACGAATTTGGGCAGCAGTGCCTGTTGGCGCGCCGGCTTGTGGAAGCGGGTGTGCGGTTCGTGCAGATCACGTCTGTAGATTGGGATCATCATGCCGGTATTAAGAAAGGCCTGCAATCGAAGTGCGCTTCGGTGGACAAGCCGATTGCCGGATTGCTGACCGATCTTAAGGCACGGGGATTACTCGAAGACACCCTGATTCTGTGGTCAGGCGAGTTTGGCCGGACGCCTTATCGCGAATTGAATCCTAAGGTGAAGCAGGTGGAGGGGGCGGAAGGGCGCGAGCATAATCCGTATGGCTTCACGTGCTTCATGGCGGGCGGCGGCGTGAAGGGCGGCATGCAGCATGGGTGCACCGATGAGTTTGGATATCGGGCCGTTGAGGGGAAGGCGGATATTCATGACTTGCACGCGACGATGCTCCATATTTTGGGACTCGACCACGAACGGTTAACCTATCGTTATAGCGGCCGCGACTTCCGGCTTACGGATGTTTACGGCAACGTGATAAAACCGATTCTTAGTTAGTGGAACCTGAATGAAAATTGCCGGACTGTTGTTGGGGCTACTCACAGTGGGTGTGGTGTGGGCGGAGACCGGCCCGACTGAGACGTTCCGCAGCTACTGTTACCAATGCCACTCCAAAGGGCCTGGGATGGCCGGCGTCAACCTGGTGCAACTGACTGCCGAATCGTCGATCGCCGCGAAATACAAGCAGTGGGAGAAAGTGGCCGCGGCGTTGGAACAGAACCGGATGCCGCCGAAAGGCTTGTCGCAACCGAGCGATGCGGAGCGGCTTCACGCGGTTTCGTGGATTCGCGGCGAGTTGGGTGCGTACGCGAAGAGCCACGAGGGGGATCCGGGACGCGTTACGGTGAGGCGACTGACGAGCGGCGAGTATGCGTATAGCATTCAGGATTTGACTGGGCTCGATTTGAATCTGGAGCATGAAATTGCCGGCGATGAAGTGGGAGGCGAGGGCTTCACCAACTACGGCGATGTGCAGTTCATGCAAGACGCAAGCATGGAGCGGTACCTGGAGGCGGCGAAGAAGATCGCCAACTATGCGGTGATTGGAGCAGGCCCGCTGACGTTCTTCACCGATCCGGGTAAGACTGGGTTCGAGCTGGCAGCGGTGTCGCGGATTTCAGCGATTTATCGTGATAATGGCTTCCGCACCGTTTCCGGTGAAGGTGGACTGCCTTATGGCTTGGATCACTATCGCAAGGCGCTGTATGTGGCGTGGCAATACAAGCACCGGGCCGCATTGGGTCAGCCTGCTGTGACGTTGCGGGAACTGGCGGCGCGGGAGAAGATCACTACGCGCTTTGCGCAGCATTTCTGGTCTGTGATGAACACGGCGGGTTTGGGTTATCCGTCGTCGGAGATTGTGGCGCGATGGCGCGCATTGCCTGGCCCGTCTCGAACTATGGATGCCAAGGCGGCGCGGGCACAGTGCGACGAGATTCAGAAGTACATGGTGACGTGGCCAAGTTGGATGTTCGGCCGCGGCGATGCTGCTGTGGGCGGCGCCGGCGATGAACGGCCGCTGGTGTTTAACGATGAGTCGTTGAAGGTGGAAGAGCGGCATCATTTCACATTCGTGCGCGGCGGCCGGGGCGTGGGCAAGGCTAAGCCGATACCCGCCGGCGGGACGGCTCGGATTTACTTGAATGCCGTGCTGGCGAATCCGGATCGGGCGGCTATACCGAACGTGATGTGGCGGAATGCGACGATTGCGTTTACTACGATCGCGGACCGGAAGACCGGTCTGGCGAAGGCGGCTCGGCTGCCGTTGCGTAGCGTGTTGACGGAAGAATCCGCGGGCAGACTGGGCGATGGGGACTTCGCGAGCAATGGGTCGATTGCCTTCGACGTGCGTGTTCCGGAAGGCGCGACACTGTATAGCCTGCAAGTAGACGCGGAGATCGGCAAAGACCGCGCCCAGGTTTTGCGGATCACGATTTCAGACCGCGAGGACGGCGGTAGCGAAGGGATCCCGGTGTGGGGTTTAGTGGGCGATCCGCAAAGCAAGGGGTATGGGACGTGGAAGGCCGGCGTGCTGCAGTATGCGCACTTGCTGCCTCCGAATTCGCATGGCGAGGCGACACCGGCGGATAAAGATCCGGCACCCGAGCCCTTCGACAGCCGGTTCAATACGCCGGAGCATGATGAGTTCCTGCAGCGTGTGAAGTACGTTCGAGACGATCGCTTTGTGGTGGAGAAGATCCTCGACGATGCGACGCGAGGGAAGCTGGACCAGGCTTGGAATGATGTGTATGCGGCTTTTGAATACCATGACGCGTACGTGCGATTGCTGGCAAAGAAGCTTGGCCTGGATCTGAAGGGCAAGGGCATCGCCGATTTGGATTTGACCGCGATTGAAGCGCTGCCAGCGGAACCGCGGAAGTACATTCTGCCGTTGCGCGTGGATTGGGAAAAAGCGATGGCGGCGCAGTTAGCAGCGCGCCCGGGACACGTGGAGGATTGCCTGCGGTTTGCGAGCCGGGCCTGGCGGCGTCCGCTAACAGAAGGCGAGCGGCAGAGCCTGCGTGCGTTTTATGCAGCAGCGCTGAAATCGGAGCGGGATCACGGGAAGGCCATTCGCGCGTTGCTGGCGCGCATTCTGGTGGCGCCGGCTTTTCTGTACCGCATGGAGCCGGCGACATTGCAACGCACAACGGTTCGACAGTTATCGAATTGGGAGATGGCGAGCCGGTTGAGTTATTTTCTGTGGTCGTCGATTCCCGATGAGGAGTTGCGGCGAGCGGCGGCGGCGGGGGAGTTGAATGACGAGACGCGCTTGCGCGCGCAGGTGAAGCGGATGCTGTTGGACGTGAAGGCGCGCCGGTTGTCCACCGAGTTCTTCGGGCAGTGGCTAGGCTTCTACCGGTTCGATCAATTTCGCGGTGTGGACACCACCCGATATCCAGAGTTCACCGATGAAGTGAAGAGTTCAATGTATGAGGAAGCGGTTTCGTTCTTCGATTACGTGGTTCGAAAAGACCGGCCGGTGCGTGAGATTTTGCATGCCGATTACACTTTCTTGAATCAGCCCCTGGCGAAGCACTACGGGGTGAAGAAGGAAGTGGCATCGAAGGACGAGTTGGTGAAGGTGGATGGCGCAAATGAGTTCGGCCGCGGCGGATTGTTGCGGCTGGGCGCGGTGCTGACGGTGACTTCGGCGCCGTTGCGAACGAGTCCGGTGAAGCGGGGCGACTGGGTTTTGCGACGGGTATTGGGGACGCCGGTTCCTCCTCCGCCAGCGGATGCGGGTTCGATTCCAGCCGATGAAAAGTCATTCGGCGGGCTCTCCGTTCGCGAGAAGCTGGCGATGCATAAGCGGAATGCGACGTGCGCGGGATGCCACACGCGGATCGATCCACTCGGGTTTCCGCTGGAGAAATACGATTCGGTGGGACGGCTGCGCGATAAATATTCCGATGGGAAGCCGATTGACGATTCGTCGGAGACCGCAGACAAGACTCAAATTGCCGGCGTCGACGGATTGGTAAAATATCTCGACGGGCGGCAGGAGCAAGTGACGCGGACGTTGGCTCAGAAGTTGTTGGGGTACGCGTTAGGGCGAACCGTTCAGTTGTCGGATGAACCGCTGATTGCGCGCCTGGCGTCTTCGGGCGGCGATGCTACGTTTGCGGATCTTGCCGCGCGGATTGTAGTCAGTAAGCAATTTCGGAACCGTCAGGAGCAGGATGCGCGCCCGCAGACGGCGACGTTGAGAGGGACACGATGAAGATTACGCGGCAAGGTCCAAACCGGCGCCACTTCTTGCGGGGGGCAGGTGTAGCATTGGCCCTGCCGTGGCTGGAATCGCTTCCCCTCAAGGGAGCTGCGACGGCGGGCGGGAAACCTCCGCTACGATTTGCCTGTCTCTATTTCTCTAACGGCGTCGAGCCGGAACACTGGTGGGCCAAGGGCCGCGGCGCGGAGATGGAACTGGGTCCGGTGCTGCACGCCATGAAGCCGCTGCGGGAAGACATCGTGTTTCTGCGCGGGCTCTACAATCAGCAAGCACTAGTTTCCACGAGCCCGCATCTGGGGCGCATGCCGAACATGCTTTCGGGCGCGACGGTGAGCCTGGACCCGAGCGTGATTCGCGTCGGCACAACGATGGACCAAGTGTTGTCGCGGCAGATTGGCGGGCAGACGGAAGTCCCGAGTCTGGTGTTGGGAATCGAACCCAATGAGATGCGTCTGGAAGATGGGTTGTCGATGGTGTATGGGTCCAGCATCTCCTGGGCTTCACCAACCAAACCAGCGACGAAGGAGATTTACCCGGCGCGCGCTTTTGACCGTTTAGTGGGCGATGGCAAAGGCCGGCGGTTGGACCGCAGTATTTTGGACGCGGTATTGAAGGAGTCGCATGATCTGGAACCGAAGATCAGCGGCAACGACCGGGTGAAGTTGGACGAATATCTGGAATCGGTTCGCGACATTGAGAAGCGGATTGATGGCGCTTCGCGGGAACAGCGGCTGGAGGGTTGGAGACCGTCACTCACGAAGCCGAACATGGAACGCCCCGCGGACCAATTGCCGCAAGTGATTCCGGAACACATGAAGCTGATGCTGGACATTGTGGTGCTGGCATTCCAGATGGACAAGACGCGGATTGCGACGCTGATGTTGAACAACGATCTGTCGCAGATGAATTTCAAATTCGTGGATGGCGTGCAAGGCGCGCTGCATTTGGATTTGACGCACAACGGGCATGCTCCGGCGACGGAAGCGATGTATTTGAAGACGAATCAATTTCACTTCCAGCAGTTCGCTTATTTGATTCAGCGGTTGAAGGCGATTGACGAAGGCGGACAATCGCTGTTCGATAGTTCGCTGTTGTTGTGTGGTTCTAATTTGTTCGATGGCGACAAGCACGGCGCGGACCAGATGCCGCTGTTATTGTCTGGCCGCGCGGGCGGCGCACTGAAGACGGGCCGGATTGTGGATTATCTGGATAAGGGCGACGACAACCGAAGGGCGTGCAGTTTGTATTTGAGTTTGATGGACCGCATGGGCGTGAAGTTGGATCGGTTCGGCGATTCGGACAAGCGACTGGAGAATCTGTGGGCGGACGCTTAGATGCATCTCCGAATTTTGGCGGCCTTCGCTTGTTTCGCTGTGCTCGGTGGGGCGCAGAATTTTCGCGTTAGCACGATCGCTGGATTTGGCACGTTTGGCGGGGACGGCGGCACGGCGACGGCCGCTCTGGTGAATCCGACGGCGGTGGCGGTGGCGCCTGACGGCACGATTTACGTTTCCGATCCCACGAACTATCGAATCCGAAAGATTGATCACCTCGGGGTTATCACCACACTGACGGGCAGCGGCAGCGGCGCCTTTTCCGGCGATGGCGGGCCAGCGGTGGCGGCGCAAATTGCCGCGTCGCACAGCATTGCGCTCGATTCGCTGGGCAACCTCTACTTCAGTGATGAAGATAATCTTCGCATCCGCGAGGTGACGGCGGCTGGGGTTATCAAGACGATTGCGGGCAATGGCATTTGCGGTTCAACGACGGCGGGGATGGCGGCCACCAGCGCTCCGTTGTGCGATGTCGATAGTGTCGCTATGGATAGCCAGAACCGGGTCTATTTCGGCGCGGGGAGCCGGATTTGGATGATCGGCTCAGATGGGTTGCTGACTCTGGTGGCCGGCACTGGAGACACTACGAATGAAGGAGACGGCGGCCTGGCGACAGCAGCGAAGATTGGTTACCCTGGCAGTCTGGCCATCGATCATGACGGGAGTCTGTATCTGGCGGATCTCTACAATTTTGTGGTTCGGAAGGTGACCACGGACAAGCGGATCAGCACCGTGACTAAGATCACCGACGTGAACGCTACCACGATCATGTTGGCGGTGGATGCCTCCGGCACGCTGTTTTATGTGACCGGCACAAAGCAGGTGCTCAAGATCGTACAAGGCGCACCGGCGAACGTCACCAGTGTCGCGACGCCGAACACCGCGGACTGTCTTGCGGTGGATCAAGCGGGTGCGATCTTTCTCTGCTCCACGGCCACACAACGGCTTCTGCGGATCGCCAACGGCAGTATCGACACGATTGCCGGAGCCTATCCCTACGGTGTGGATTCACTTCCCGCCACTGCGGCCAATGTCCGTCTGCACTTGGAAGCGACGGCGATCGGCTTGGCTGTAGATGCCGCCAACAATGTCTATTTTCCCGAGTTGGACAACAATCTCCTGCAGCGAATTGACAAGGTGACTCCAGGAGGAATTCTATCGGCGGTGAGCACGCCCGCGTCGCTTCCCACAAAGGTGGACTTCACCGCGCAGGCGCTCACGTTTAGCCCGTCGGGAAGCCTGTATTTCACCACGTTTTCACAAGTCTACCGGGCGGAAACGAACGGCACGGTTACGCTGATCGCGGGCGCGCCTGGCTTCCCGTCGGCATTGGGTGACGGTGGGCCGGCAACTGCGGCCAAACTGACCAATCCTTCCAGTCTTGTGTTCGACCCGAGTGGCAACCTCTATATCGCGGAACCGTTCGCCAGCCGCGTTCGGAAGGTAAACACACAGAACATCATCACGACTTTCGCGGGCAATGGTTCGGCAGGCTACACCGGCGATGGGGGACCGGCCTCTTCCGCGAAACTGGCGGCGCCGGTAGATGTGAAACTGGATAGCCACGGAAATATGTATATCGCCGATGTGTCGGCGGCGGTGGTACGGAAAGTTGACACGGGCGGGATCATCACTACCGTGGCGGGCAAGGGCACGTTCGGATTCAGCGGGGATGGTGGGCCGGCGATTAAGGCTGAGCTGAGCGGTGCGGCGGCTATCGCGCTGGATCCTTCAGGCAATTTGTTTATCGCCGACAGATCGCAGGCGGCGGCGACGTTCATCGCGACGCACGACAACAATCGCATCCGAATGGTGAATCCGTCAGGCGTGATTACAACCATTTTCGGTCCGACCCCGGGCTACAGCGGAGAAGGCGTCCAAGCCCAGACAGCGGCGCTGGGAGGACCGGTGGCGCTGGTATCGGACGCGCAAGGGAATATTTATGTAAGCGAGTCAGCGACGCAACGAATTCGCAAGATGACGCCTATTGCCGCGTCCTCCGTAGCCATCACGTCGGTGAATACGGCGTACGGCAACCCCGAGATTTCGCAGAACGCGTGGATGGAAATCAAGGGGACGAATCTCGCGCCGGCGAGCGTGGGGACTGGCGTAGTCTGGAGCAACGCGCCTGAGTTTCAACAGGGGAAAATGCCGACGCAGTTGAATGACGTGAGTGTGACAGTGAATGGCAAGCCGGCGTTCATCTACTTCGTCAGCGTGGGGCAGATTAATGCATTGAGCCCGCTGGACGGTGTTACGGGCGATGTAGCCGTGGTGGTGACGAATGGCGGAGTTGCCAGCGCGCCGTTCACGGTGAAGATGCGTGCGGCGAGTCCGTCGTTTCTACGCGTTCTAGCGAGCAACTACATAACGGCGACGCACGCGGACTTTTCGTTGTTAGGCGCTCCTTCGCTGTCGGCTTCGGGGTACACGTTCACGCCGGCGAAACCAAATGAAGTAGTCGTGATGTATGCCGTGGGATTCGGATTGCCTTCGTCCACGCTGGTGAACGGATCTGCGAGCCAGTTTGGATCGCTGACGCCGCTGCCGGCAGTTCAGATTGGCGGCACGACAGCCAGCGTTCAATTCGCAGGGATCAATGGCGCGCCAGGGCTTTATCAATTGAATGTAGTGGTGCCGGCGGGCACTGCGAATGGCGACATTCCCGTGACGGTGAGTTACGGCGGCATGGTTACGCCAGCGGCAACGTTGTCAGTACAACGGTAGGGAAATCCGGCAGCCGTTATACTTAAGGCTTGGATCTCGAAAAAACATTGCTGCGCAAAGTGGGGGAGGCGATCCACCGCTTTAAGATGATTCGCGATGGCGACCGCGTGGCGGTGGCGTTGTCGGGCGGCAAAGACTCCGTGACGATGCTTGAGGCGCTGTTGCTGCTGCAGAAACGGGCGCCCATCGATTTTTCAGTGTGTGCGTTCACGGTGGAGCAGGGAAAGTTTTTGGCGCCGATTGAGCCGCTCGGGGAGTACTTGAAGGCACGGGGCGTCGATTGGACGTACGTGCGGGACAACCCCTCGTTCCGTTTGCTGGAAGAGCAACCGGACCACGGGTGTGACCTGTGCAGCCGCTTCCGACGGCGGGCGGTGTATCAGATTGCGCGCGGGCTGGGAGCGAACGTGATTGCGTTCGGTCATACGGCCGATGATTTCTGCGAGGCGTTTCTGCGGAATAGCATGTTCACAGGGCGGGTGAGTGCGCTGCCGGCGATCACGTACTCACGGGAAAAGGATTTCCGACTGATCAGGCCGCTGGTTTATGTGACCGAGGACGTGACCAGGGCATACGCAGCGAGCATGGGCGCGCCGGTGATTCCTTGCGGCTGCTCCCAACGCACTGGAACGGTGAGGCGAGGGATTCGCGATATGTTCGCCGAGCTGGAGAAGGAATATCCGCATTTGAAAGAGACGATGCTATCGGCGATGGGGAACCTGCAGCCGTCACGGTTGCTGGATACGCGTTATCTGGATCTGGACAACACGACGGAAGAGACCGAGCGAACGGCAGCGGTTTTCCCAATATTCACGGAGCCGTAACTTTCATTGGCCTTTGCCCCTTGTGGTTTGGGATACTGGAGTCTGGTCTAACTCCTGTCATGCGCCAGCCAAGGTCCGGCAATCTATGAGGATTCTCCCCCGCGAAGAGAAGTTTTTTCACTTTTTTCTTCATCAAGTTAGCATTATTACCGAAGCGTCAGATTTGCTGTTGGAGGGATCACGCGCAGGCAACACGAAGTTAACCGTGGCTGCGCAGAAGATCGTCGCTCTGGAACAGCGTGGCGACGAAGTGATCCACGAGATTTACGAAAAGCTGAACCAGACGTTCATCACGCCGATCGATCCCGAGGACATCCATGCGGTCGGTTCCCGGTTGGATGACGTGCTTGACGGCATCGAAGAGGCGGCACACCGGATGACGGCGTACCGGCTGGAGCCCATACCGGGGCCGGCTATCGACCTCTGCCTGATTGTGCAATCGTCGGCGCATGTGCTGAAACTGGCGTTTGACGCGCTGAGCCACAATCAGAACGAGATCCTGCAGAAGCACTGCATTGAGATCAATCGACTGGAAGGAACGGCGGACGAAGTATTCCGCACGGCGATGGCGACGCTGTTCCGGACGGAGACGAACGCGATCGAACTGCTGAAGCACAAGGAAGTGTTCGAGATTCTGGAAGAGATCACCGACCGCTGCGAGGATGTGGCGGATGCACTGCAGAACGTCGCGGTGAAGAACAGCTAGCAATGGACGGCACGCTGGTTCTGGTTCTGATCATCGTCGCGGTGGCGCTGATCTTTGATTTCATCAACGGCTTCCACGACGCGGCGAATTCTGTAGCTACGGTTGTGGCAACACGCGTGTTGAAACCCTTTCAGGCCGTTCTTTGGGCAGCGTTCTTCAACTTCATTGCGGCGATCCCTCTATTGCTGCACCCGGAAGGGGCAGGCGTGGCGAGGACCGTGGGGTCAGGCCTGGTGGTGCAGAATTTCGTGAACGAGTACGTAATTCTCACCGGACTTTTAGGCGCGATTGCGTGGGACTTGATCACGTGGTGGCTGGGGCTGCCGACGAGTTCTTCTCATGCGCTGATTGGCGGCTATGCCGGCGCGGCGATGTCGAAGGCCGCGGTGACGCTGGGGCCGACGCATATCTTCGAAGCGATTATCGGCTCGGGATGGTTGAAGACTATGGCGTTCATTGTGATTGCTCCGCTGTTGGGCATGACTCTGGCCTATGTCCTCATGGCCGCGGTGTACTGGCTGTTCCGGCATTCCTCGCCGGCGTACATGGATCGATGGTTCCGGCGACTGCAGTTGTTGTCGGCGGGGCTATTTAGTTATTCGCACGGCGCTAATGACGCGCAGAAGACGATGGGCATCATTACGGGCGTGCTGGTGGCGGCGAAGTACCTGCCAACGTTCCGGGTGGAACCGTGGGTTGTGTTTGCGGCGCATGCGGCGATTGCGCTGGGGACGATGACGGGTGGATGGCGAATTGTTCACACCATGGGTTCGCGCCTGACGCACTTGAAGCCGCGCGCCGGGTTCTGCGCAGAGACCGCGGGAGCGATTGCGATTCTGTTCCCGACGTACCTGAGTATTCCCGTTTCCACGACGCATGTGATTACTGGCGCCATTGCCGGAGTGGGATCCATTCAACGCCCGAAAGCAGTGCGCTGGCGGATTGCGACCAAAATCGTGTGGGCTTGGGTTTGGACGATGCCGGCCGCGGCCGCGGTGGGCGCGGTGTGCTTCTTCGTCGTTCACTTGATGACCGGCAAAGCGTAAGCCGTTTCTTTCTCCCGATCACGCGTTCCCGCTATTCTACAGGTAAGGATTGTTTTATGCGGCTAGGCATTGATTTTGGCACCACGCGGATTGTGGTGGCCGCCGTCGATCGCGGAAATTACCCGGTTGTGACGTTCGAAGGAGCGGACGGCATTTCGTGGGAGTGGTTCCCGCCGTTGATTGGCGTTCAGGGTGGAGTGCGTCTGTACGGGTGGGAAGCGTGGGCGGCGCAGATGGACACGGAATGCACGGTGCTGCGCAGCATGAAGCGATTGCTGGCGGAAGCGGGCCCGAACACGAGAGTGGAGATCGGCGCGAGCAGTGCTTCGGTGATGGAGTGGCTGAGCGAGATGATGGGCGCGCTGCGGAAGGCTCTGGTGGAAGGGTCGAGCCTGAACCTGCAGCCGGGCGAGAAGCTGGAAGTGATGTTGGGCGTGCCCGCGAATGCGAATAGCAATCAGCGGTTTCTGACGGTGGAGGCATTTCGCGCGGCAGGATTCGATGTTTTGGGTTTGTTGAACGAACCTTCGGCGGCGAGCATCGAATTCGCGCACCGCAATCGTTTGGACCGCGACCGCACGGAACGCATGTTGGTGTATGATCTGGGCGGCGGGACGTTTGACGCTTCGCTGGTAGACGTGGACGCGCGCGCGCATTCGGTGGTGACGTCGGAAGGCATTGCCACACTGGGCGGCGACGATTTCGACGAAGTGCTGGCGGACTTGGCGCTGAAGCAATCCGGGTCGAGCGCCGGCGATTGGAGCCAGGCGGAACATTTCCGGTTGATGGAAGAGTGCCGCGAGAAGAAGGAAGCGCTGCATCCGAATACACGGCGAATTGTGGTGGACATGGATCGCGTGCGCGAGGGCGCGGGTCAGATCTCAGTTGCGGTGAGCGATTACTACGAACAGTGCCGGCCGCTGGTGGAAGAGACCGTCCATGTGGTGGAGGATCTGCTGGCGCGGGCGGGCCAGGAGATCGATGTTCTGTATGTGACAGGCGGCGGGAGTGAACTGCCACTAGTGGCGCGGGTGTTGAAAGAGAGTTGGGGGCGGCGTGTGAAGCGATCGGCGTACACGCGGTCGGCGACGTCGATCGGCCTGGCGATTCAGGCGGACGCACAGGCAGGTTACACACTGCGCGAACAGTTCACACGAAATTTTGGCGTGTGGCGTGAGGCGGAGGCGGGCCGCGAGATTGTCTTCGATGCCCTGTTCGATAAGGGGACGGTGCTGCCGGCCGCGGGCGAGGCTTCGCTGTTGCGTTCGCGGCGGTACACCCCGGTGCACAACGTCGGGCACTTCCGCTACCTGGAGTGCAGCCAACGCGGGGATAGCGGCCAGCCGACGGGCGATATTCTATCGTGGGATGAGATCCGATTCCCTTTCGACCCGGATCTGAAAAGCGCCGCGGACCTGGAGCTGCAGCCCGTCGGGTGGTGTCCGTCGGCGGCGCGGTATGTGATCGAGGAAGCCTATCGCTGCGATGCGGGCGGCACGGTTACGGTCACCATCACCAACGTCACAGCCGGGTACAATCGAGAGTACCGTCTGGGGCGATGGGCGTCGAATGAGAACGCGACGATGCCCGCGCGGAAGAAGCGCTCCCGACGCACTGCGTCATGAACCTATTAAAACCTTCGCTGAACTGGCTGTTGGTGTTTCTGCCCTTGACGCTGGCGTTGGAGTTTCTCCACGCCGGTTCGGAGACGCTGCTATTTCTGACATCGTGCCTGGCAATTATTCCACTGGCGGGATGGCTGGGGCGGGCTACGGAGCACTTGGCGGAACGCACGGGCGAGGGACTGGGCGGACTGCTGAATGCAACGTTCGGCAATGCGGCGGAGTTGATTATTGCATTGATGGCGCTAAACAAGGGATTGTACGGCGTGGTGAAAGCGTCATTGACGGGATCGATCATTGGAAATCTTCTACTGGTGACGGGTGCGGCGATTCTGGCGGGTGGCTTGAAACACAAGACGCAGAATTTCAACGCATCTGGCGCACGGATCTACTCGACCATGCTGATGTTGGCCGCGGCCGCGCTGGTGATGCCGGCTGCGTATCACTACCTGGGGGGCGCCACGGCGCGGCAAAATGAAGCCGATTTGAGCATGGAGATCGGTGTGGTTTTGTTGATCACTTACGCCGCCACACTATGGTTCAGTTTGAAGACCCATAAGCAGTTCTTTACGGGACCGATGGAAGAGGCGGGCGATTGCGTGGCGGAACCGGAATGGAGCCTGACGAAATCGCTGGTGGTGCTGGGCGTGGCAACCGCGTTGATCGCATGGATGAGCGAGATCCTGGTAGGCAGCGTGGGCGCGGCGGCGGAGCGGTTCGGCATGACGAGCGTGTTTGTGGGCGTCATCGTTGTAGCGATTGTCGGCAACGCGGCGGAACATAGCACGGCGATTCTGGCGGCTCGCGACAATCGCATGGACCTGGCATTGGGGATTTCCATAGGGAGCAGTTTGCAGATTGCGCTGTTTGTGGCGCCGCTACTGCTGATTGCGAGCCGGTTTATCGGCCCGGCGCGAATGGATTTGGTGTTCTCTCCGGCTGAGGTATTGGCGATTGTGATTGCGGTGGTGGTGACAACGCAGATCGCCAGTGATGGCGAATCGAACTGGCTGGAAGGCGCACAGATGCTGGCGGTGTATGTCATTATGGGCATCGTCTTTTACTTTCTGCCTGAAACGGGCATGGTGAGCGCACATCCATGAAGAGCTGGGAACTAGCCGCGAATTCAACCGTCTACGATCTGGCGCAGCCTTATTTTACGGGCATGCCGCACCATCCTTCGCATCCGCCGTTTCTGTTTAGCCTGGTGAAGAGGCATGGCGATTATGTGTCGCCGAGCGGGGCGAGTTCAGCCGCGGATGCTATTTCGCTGGGCACGCACGGCGGCACGCACATTGATGCGTTATGCCATTTTTCTTCCGGTGGAAAACTGCATGGCGGCGTGGATGCGGCGACGGCGCATTCGTATGAGTGCGGCTTCAGTGCCTACCCGATTGATGAAGTGAAGCCGGTGGTGCGGCGAGGTGTGCTATTGGATGTAGCCGCGCAGGCCGGCGTGGAGGCGCTGCGGGCGGACTTCACGGTGACTCCGGAGTTGCTGGAAGAGGCGCGGGCGGCGGCTGGCGTGGAGATTCGTTCCGGGGATGTTGTGTTGTTGAGGACGGGCTGGGGCGCGTATTGGAACGATACGCCGCGGTATCAGAACGGCGGATTGGCCTCGCTGACTGTGCATGGACCGGGGCCGGCTTTGGAAGGCGCCCGGTGGTTGAGCGACCATGGCATTTTCGCGGCGGGGGCGGACACCATCGCGTTTGAGAAAGTGCCGGACGGGGATATGCCGGTACATGTTCATTTGCTGGTGGAGCGCGGCATTCACATCGTTGAGAATCTGAATCTGGAAGAGCTGGCGCAGGCGAAGGTAAATGAATTTCTTTTCGTCGCGCTGCCGCTGAAGATTCGCGGGGGTACGGGTGCGCCGGTCCGGCCTGTCGCCATCGTCTGAAACCGTGCCCGCCCATGTACGGGCGATTCGGGAAACGATCCGGCGAATTCCGAAGGGCAAGGTAGCGACGTACGGGCAGGTGGCTGAGGCCGCGGGGTTTCCCACATATCACCGGCAAGTGGTTCAAGTTTTAAAGATGGGTGGGGGACTGCCGTGGCAGAGAGTGCTGGCGGCGGGCGGGTTGATCCGGCAGGGGATGGATCAGCGGACGCTGCTGGAGATGGAAGGCGTACGGTTCAAAGGGCGGCGTGTGGATATGGCTGCGCACCAGTTCAACTTCGCTCGAAAAATCTGTTGATTACTGTATAGTGTACGTGTACACTGTACATGATGGCAACAGGTCCTCGAATCAAAATCGATCCTGCTTCTGACGTTCCCGTGGTGCGGCAGATTATGGACGCTCTTCGCGTTCTGCTTGTAGAGGGACAACTGCGTCCGGGAACGGCGTTGCCTTCGGTGCGTCGAGTGGCGATGGAGTTGGGGGTTCACTTCAACACTGTCGCGGAGGCGTACCGGCAACTGGCAACCGAGGGATGGCTGGATCTGAAGCATGGGCGCGCAGCCGTAGTTGTGGAGCGGGCAGTGCCCGTAGTTGAGAACGGCGCCCGGACGGCGGACTTTCACACCCGGCTGCGCGGCATTGTGGCGCAGATGCGCTCAGAGGGTATCCCGGCCGATAGTATCGCTGCCGAGTTACGCGCCATCGCGAAGGTGGTGACACGAACATGAGACTGATTCTTTGCGGCTTCCAAGTGTTGATGGGGGCGTTGCTATTTGCGGTGCCCCATATGACGCGGCGTGAGTTGTTGTTTGCGGTTCCCGTGCCTGCCGATTTCCGGCGGACGCAAGCGGGCAGGTCTGCCATCGCCGTGTTCCGGGTTGTTGTCATGGCGGCCCTGCTGACTAGTGTCGCCGCTCTGTTGTTTCTGCCGGACGAGTTTATGGCCATGGCCGCCACCAGCGCGCCGATTGTCCTGATGATGGCCGGGGGAGCAGCGTTTTACTTGCAGTACCGAAAGCTGGCTCCCTCCGCTATCCAGTTTGCGGGCCGGCACGAAGCGGAGTTAACGGACGCTCCGGAAGAACTGCCCCGGTTCGTGTGGTTCGCTGCTGGTCCCTTTGTAATGCTGGGGGCGGCGGCGATTTGGATGTCTCAGAATTGGGACCGCATTCCGGCGCGATTCCCAGTGCACTTTGGGTTCGATGGACAGCCCAACCGTTGGGCCGAGCGAACGACGCGAGGGGTGTATGGCGCGGTGCTCTTTGGCGCTGAACTCTGCGCCTGGTTGTTGATCCTCGGGCTGGCCGGGTGGTTTGGTTCGCGCCGGTCCGTGACGCGTTCAGTGATGCTTGGTGGCATGATCGGCATGGGGTATTTCGCGGCGCTACTGTTCGCGCTGATTTCGCTGCAAGCTCCGCTGGGCCTGCCGACATGGGTGCCGATGGTGGCTCCACTGGCGATACTGATTCCGCTGCTGATTGTAATGGTGAGGAAGATGAGCGATCCGCAAGACCCGGTGGATGCCACGCCGAATGAGTGCTGGAAGGTCGGCATCATCTACTACAACCCGAATGATGCGGTGCTATTCGTGCAGAAACGGGATGGGTTAGGGTATACGTTTAATTTTGCGAACCGGTGGGCTTGGGTGCTGCTTGCGGGGTTGGTGATGGTGATGGCATCGGCACAGTTTGTGATTGGGTGAACAGGGAGTTCACCAGATCACGGCGATACGGGCTTCTCCGGTGAGCGCGCGGGGATTCAGCGTGTAACCGAAGCCAGGCTCTTCGGAGAGATCCACATATCCGGCGGCGGGCACGGGCTCGCCTTCTAACATCAGTTCCCCGCCCTGGGCGAAGATGTCGACGAACTCGGCTTTCGGCGCGTTGGGCGTGGCCATGATGAAGTGATACGTGGGTGCGCCGACTCCATGGGGAATGATGGGCAGGCCGTGTGCGGAGGCCATGGCGGCGATTTTTCGCAGTTCACTGAGGCCTCCGGCGCGATAGATGTCAGGTTGAACGACATCCACGGCACGGCGCTCAATCAGTTCGCGAAAGCCCCAGCGGGTGTATTCGTGCTCGCCGCCGGTGATCATGATGTCGACGTGCTCACGAATGCGCAGGAGCCCATCGATATCGTCAGGGAGCAGCGGTTCTTCGATCCATTTCAGACGGTAAGGACGAAGGCGGCGCGCGAGTTCGATGGTGTATGGGACGGTGAGCGCCATGTAGCAATCGAGCATGATGTCGCCGTCGGGGCCGATGAGTTCGCGGGTCCGGCGCACCAAGTCCTCATTGGCGCGCAAGCCTTGTTCGCCGTCGGGCGGGCCGTAGGGAAGGGCGAGTTTGACGTCACGGAAGCCTTCGGCGCGATGGCGCTCAGTGAGATTGCCGGTGACGTAGGCGGGAAGGCGATCCTTCGTTCGACCGCCGATCAATCGATAGACGGGCGCGCCCGCGGCCTTGCCTGCGATGTCCCAAAGGGCGATATCGATACCGCTGAGGGCTTCGATGGCGACTCCGCGGCGGCCATACATGATGGACGCACGGTAGAGTTGCTCCCATAGGCGTTCGATGTCAGCGGCGTTCTGGCCGAGCAGCAATTGCGCGAAGTGGTCTTCGATGATGACGCGGGCGGCGGCGGCTTTTCCGCCTCCGATGTAGCCGAGACCGGTGAGGCCGGCGTCGGTTTCAATTTCAACGACGCCGGCCGTCATGCGGCCAAACCAGGACGAACGCTTGTCGTGGTACTGCGGCCATTCGGCGAGAGGATGGGCGATCTGCGATTCCGTAAGCCACGACCAGGACATGGGCGCGACGTGAACACGGACGGCGCAGATCTTCACAGCGCGACTATACCAGCTTCGTCTTCTTCACTGGCAGTTCGCGAACGCGCTTGCCGGTGACGGCGAAGATGGCGTTACAGAGCGCAGGCGGCACAGGCGGCACGCCGGGTTCGCCGGCGCCGGTGGCGATGGCGCTGCTATCGACGATGTGGACGTGGGTTTCAATAGGTGCTTCATCGATACGGGCGACAGGATAAGTATTGAAGTTACCCTGCTGGATACGGCCGTCCTTGGCGGTGATCTCACCCATCATCGCGACGCTGGTTCCGAAGACGCCGGCGCCTTCGAACTGCGCCTTCACGCGGTCGGGATTGATGAGCTGGCCGGCATCGAAAGCGATGTCCATGCGCGGGATGCGAACTTTGCCGGCCTTATCGACATCCACCTGGACGACCACCGCAACATAGGTTAGGAAGCTACGGTGAGCGGCGATGCCGAGGTTCTTCTTCTTGCCCCAGCCGGATTTTTCGGCCGCCACTTCGACTACGCGACGCAGACGGGCAGTATCGACGGGATACTTCTCCACGGGCATTCCGTTGTTCCAGTACTTGCCCTCGGCGGTCTTGATGTCGAGCTTCTCACCCGGCCCAATGAGATCGAGAATGTATTCCACGCGGTCGCGCTTGGCGGCGGCCGCCAGTTCGTCGACGAAGGAGTGTATAGCAAAAGCGTGATAGATGTTGGCAACGGCGCGCATCCAGCCGATACGGACGTGGTTCTTGGCTGGTCCATTTTCGGCCCGATGATTCGGAATGTTGTAAGGGAGGTCAGTCCAGCCCATACCCATTTCGAACTCCTGGCCGTATTCGGCGCCTTCGGCAAATGTAGATCCGATGGTGGGGAACACGCTGCGCTGAAGCCAGGCGGTGGGGCGGCCCTTCGCATCGGTGGCGGCCTTCATGTACATGGCAGCGACGGCATGATAGTAGTCGAAACGGAGATCGTCTTCGCGGCTCCAAACCACTTTCACCGGCTTGCCGAGCTTACGGGAGAGCAGCGCGGCTTCCACCACGTAGTCGGGTTTTGACTTACGGCCAAAGCCGCCGCCGAGAAGTGTAACGTGACAGGTGACATCGGTCTTGGCGATGCCGAGGGCGGCGCTAACGGCTTCCTGCACGGCTTGCGGATTCTGGGTGGCGGCGTGGGTGACTACTTTGCCGTCCTTGAATTCGGCGACCGCGGCGGGGGTCTCCATGGACGCGTGGGCGAGCAGCGGGACGTAGTATTCAGCTTCGTGAGTGTTGGCCGCGCCGGCGAAGGCGGCGTCTACGTCACCGACGGTGCGGACCACTTTGCCAGGCTTGCGGGCCGTCTCCTGTAACTGTTTCTTGTAGCTGTCGGAGTCATAGGCGGCGTTCTCATTCAGATCCCACTCCACCTTCAGCTTCTTGCGGCCTTGCATCGCGGTCCAGGTGTTGTCGGCGATGACGGCCACGCCGCCCAATTGCTGGAAGGCGTGTGGCGGTTTAAAGGTATCGAGTGCGACGACGGCAGAGACACCTTTTACCTTCTTGGTTTCCGTGTCGTCGAAGCTGCGCACCTTACCGCCGAGCACGGGGGGGTGCTCAATGGAAGCGATGACCATACCGGGCATTTTGGCATCGACGCCGAAGATGCCTTTGCCGGTACAAAGGTCGTCGCGGTCGATGGTCTTCAGTTCCTTGCCGATATAGCGGTACTCAGAGGGCTGCTTGAAGGTGAGTTCTTCCTTCTTCGGCACGGGGAGTTTGGCGGCAGCGGTGGCAAGTTCCCCGTAACCGAGCTTCTTGCCACTCTTGGCGTGGGTGACGAAGTGATTGACGGCTTTACATTCGCCGGCCGGGACGCTCCACTTTTCGGCGGCGGCGCGCTCCAACATAAGGCGGGCGGTGGCGCCGGCTTCGCGGAAGGCATCGTAGAAATCGCGGATAGAACAGGAGCCATCGGTGTTCTGCGAGCCGTATTTTTCGTTGCCGATGGCCTGTTCGATTTTAATGTGGCGGATGTCGGCGTCGAGTTCATCGGCGGCAACCATGGGCAGCACGCTACGGATGCCGGTGCCCATCTCACTACGATGCGAGACGACGGTGACGAGGCCGCTGGGGTCGATACCAAGATAGACACTGGGATGGAACACGGCCGCGTCGGCTTTGCCGGCGGGCAATGCGGCGGCAGGCAGAACCTTCGCGCCCAGGACGAAGGCACCAGCGGAAAAGACGGTGCCGAGGAAGCCGCGGCGGTCGATGGTCGTGATGGTGCTCATGCGGTCACCCCGGCGGCGAGCTTGATGGCTTTGCGAATGCGGCCGTAGGTGCCACAGCGGCAGATGTTGCCGCGCATGGCGCTTTCGATTTCGGCGTCTGTCGGTTTGGGTTTTTCTTTCAGCAGGGCAGCGGCTTGCATGATCTGGCCGCTTTGACAGTAGCCGCATTGGGGTACGTTGCAGGCCATCCACGCCTTTTGGACAGGGTGCTCACCCTTCGGGTCGAGACCTTCGATGGTGGTGATTTCCTTGCCGACAATGGCCTTCATAGGCGTGACACAGGAGCGGGATGCGGCACCGTCGATGTGCACGGTGCAAGCTCCACAGAGCCCCATGCCGCAGCCAAATTTAGTGCCGGTCATGTCGGCCACATCGTGGAGATACCACAACAGTGGCATTTCCGGATCGCCATTGAACTGGCGTGCTGTTCCGTTAACTTTCAGTTGGATCATTCGCGTCCCCCAGATTGTTCGCGCTGAGTTGGAGTACACCACAGTGGAAGGGGGTTTCGCAAGCCCCCAAAAACTGTGGCACTCTAGCGATGGCTGCGGCAATATGGCCTGACGCCTTTAGGATGTTGTAGACGATAGGAGCGCAGGCAGATGCAGCGCGCTAGATGCTAAATGCCGCGGCGGCGGCAAACGTTTCCAGTTGGCTACATCCGGGCAGTGGTGGCGAGCCTGCATTGTAATCGCGAGATCCATCACACGGCAGACCATCAACCTTGCGCGAATGAAAGAATATCTAAAGGTGAGTTCTCATAGGTTGCACTCCGGGGCTTCGATTTCCCAGCGGAGTGGGGACTGCCGATACAGCTGCGACAGCTGACAGGATTCTCCAATGTATCGGACCGTAGGCCTTAAAAACCTCGCCCTCCTGGATCACAGTACCGGGCGCAACGCTGGCGGGGGTCGCCGCGCAGATTGATGTTCGAAGTGCCCATTTGCCCGCGGCGCCAGATCGACTTTGGAATAGATCACGATACCCACACACGTCTATTCTGTCGACGGTGGAGTCTCCACGGAGGCTGTCGCCGTTGGATGATAGCCCTCCCCGAAGAATTGATCGTGTAGCCATAAAAGATACTGGATTAGGTCTTCGGGGACATTCCTTTGACCCAGAGCGGAAGGATCGGGGCGCGGCGGAACAACCGCAGGCGGCAGCAGAATGTTCCCGTTGACGTGCTGCTGGTAAGCCAGGTTGATCGCAAGAAAGTACGTCGCCACCTTCGCATGCGCCCACGGCAGTGTTATCGTCGTATGTTGTTCAACCTGCAAGGAGCCGGTTGATTGATCGAGCTGACCGAAAATAAGCTTTAGGTCCCAGGCGCTCGTCTCAACTTGCATGTTGTTGGCATAGCGTGAAACGAAGTCTTTCGCGCGGTAGAAATCGTTGTTGTCAGCGTCTGGCATATTTCAGTCGTACCTAATTTGGTGAAGCTCGGTAACACGTCGGGAACGTGTTGCTCACGTCCGTCAATGGTGGATTAAGCGATACGCCGACATCGGGCGTTGATACAATGAACGCTGGCCCGGCCAAACCAGCCTGCGGATTCTGCTGTTGACGGTTCCATGCCTTAAACCACTCGGCGAGCCCAGAGTTCCCCATAGAGGCGACCAAATTTGGGTCTAAGATGAAAGCTCCACGATTAGCCTTCCCATCGTCTAA
>JBDTMC010000035.1:0-29102 GCA_039934475.1 Bryobacteraceae bacterium
CTCATTGCCATCCCAAGGTTGACTCGATCTTCAATGTCCGCGGCGATCGTGAGCGATACAGCGGTAGCCATGAGACGCCAGAAAGATCATCTGGCTGTCCCACGCGTCGGCCGTGAGAGGCCATCCGTGGCTGAAGACAACCGGTTGTCCCTTTCCCCAGTCCTTGTAGTAAATCTGCGTTCCGTCTTTCGTCGTGATGGTAGCCATATCAAGACTATGCCGGAAGTTGCCGGGAATGGCATCACAACTTCGGCGGATTGAGGGATCCCCTGAACGGGGTAGCCAATCAGCCGCGCTTGGCCAACGCCGCCTCACGCAGATACAGAAACAGCGGGAGTCCGAATGACACGCCTACTAACAGCGTGGCCGCGACGGGCATCCATCGCCCGGCCATGCTCAGCCTTCGCGACTCGGCGCGGATAAAGACGATGAGCACGATGGCGGAGACAATCACGTCCATGCCGAAAAATGCGCTGATCCGGTTGACGAAAAGATCCGATAGGAAGAGCCGCATGTCCAGTCCGTGTGCGGAAACCCACGGAACAAACTGCGCCAGAGGGAGTGCCACACCGGCGAAACACAGAACGGCGTAAATCGTTCTCATATGGGTGTATACTACCCGCAAATTGGGGGAACAATGCCACCGCATGTCATCCATAAAGCCACATACCGAACATCCGCCCGGCTCTGACGTGAGCGACCAAAGGTTAGCGGCGGGGGTTGCGTTCCAGCAGGGGCAGGACGCGCCAGCGCGGCGTGGCGCGCTCAAGGTGGTCTTGGATAGACGTTTGGATGCGCGAGTGCAGGCGCTCGACGATGGCGGGCATTTCGAAGCGAGCGGCGTCACGCGACGGCGGCGGGCCGATTTCCCGGGGCGCGCTCACCACCAGGCAAGCCAGTACCGCAAGGACCATAAAATAGTCGGCGCGGGCGAAGAGTTTCATACGCTGTTCCTCTTGTGTAGACGTTGGAACGCTTGGAATTTAACAGAGCTATCGCAACTTTTCCACGAAAAGCCGCAGGTCGCGGATAATCTCATCCTGGTTCGACAGGAAGATATAGAAATTGGCCTTGGGAACTTCGATGATCTGGGCGCCAGGCACACCCTTCCGCAGATCGCTTCTATGCCGGTTTCCGACGGCCGTATTGATGGCGTCCGTTGGATCTGCCTGCGCCGCGAAGAAGGCGAGAACCGGCGCTTTGATAGACGCATAGTCCGGCTTCCGGCGGCCGGCGAAGATGGCGGCGCGTACGCTGGGGCGGGGCAGATACTGGCCCATGCTGCCATCGGCGTTCGCCGTGTACAACTGCCGCAGCTCCGCTTCCGGGAACGCCACGCCATGCACCTTCAGCTGCCAGGCTCGATAGGCGGCGAAGGAGCTGTAATCCGGCTCCGGCTGGGCAGGCGGCGGTGGCGGAGGCGCGGCCGGCAGCACGCCGTAGTCGGACATTACCAGCGTTGGGTCCTCGGCCGAATTGAGGTAGACCAGCGCGGCCATCCGGTTCGGATGCGTGGCGCCTAGTGTTGTCAGATCCTGCCCGCCCCACGAGTGCCCGGCCAGAATCGGATGGTCCAGCTTCAGTGCATCGAGAACCTTGAGGACGTCTTCCGCCGAACGCTGGGCGGTGTAGCCAGATTCCGGCGCGCTGGAAGCGCCATAGCCGCGGCGCGTGATTCCGTAGACGTGATAAAGCTTCGCCAGCTTTGGCGCGAAGTCGTCATAGGCGTGGGCGGTGAGGTAGCCGTCCAGCAGAACTACGGGGCGGCCGGAACCGCCCCAGTCCAATACCTCCAACTGCACGCCTTCCTCTACAGTGACCAACTGCACTTTGTGAGGCGAAGGATCGGTCCACGAAAGTGCTAAGGCAGCCAGGAAGAGAACGGTCATGGTGTGTTACACCTGCGGCGGCTTTAGCGTGCTGGTGGCCAGCATGCCGCCCAAACCCATGGTTTCCACCGCGGACGAAGGGACAATCACCATCGCGCCCTTCTCCTTAATGGCTTCGTAGAGCATGTTCATGGCGCGTAAGTGCAGGGCCACCGGGTTGTCGCGGTAGACCACCGCGGCAGCGGCGAATTTGTCGGCGATCTCGGTTTCCGCCGTGCCAAGGATGATGCGCGCCTGCCGTTCGCGTTCGGCCTGCGCCTGGCGCGACATCGCGTCCTCCAGTTCCTGTGGAATGCGGACGTCGCGGATCTCAACACTTTGCACCGTTATGCCCCACGGGTTGGTCTTCTCGTCCAGGATCCGTTGCAACTCTTTACCCAGCAACTCGCGCTCCGTAAGGATTTGCGCCAGTTCGTGACGGCCAATGGACTCGCGCAGGGCGGTCTGGGCGCTGAGAGTGATGGCGTCCCAGAAGTTCTCCACTTCGAGGATGGACTTCTCGGCATTCCACACCACCCAGAAGACAATCGCGTCAACGTTCACCGGTACGGTATCGCGGGTGAGAGCGCTTTCCGCCGTCACGTCGGTGACCCGGACACGTTGATCGACATAGCGGCTCAGCTGGTCAACCACTGGGATGATGAAAAACACTCCGGGGCCACGCAGGCCGAGATAGCGACCCAGTCTAAGTACAGCCACCTTCTCCCATTGTTGGGCCACTTTGATCGCGAACAGCAGGTAAGCGCCCACCAGCAAAGCCACAATTACAGGTGCCGGGTGTTCCAGCGCGGCCGTCCCGATGGCTCCGGCCACTGTGACCAGGACGAAGGCCGCCACGCCGATGTGGCTGATGGGTCGCCGTTCCATGCCGCTTCGAAACGGTTGTTGCTCGCTGTGGCGGCGTCCGGGAATGGGAAGGACAGTCATGATTTGTTCTC
The DNA here is from genome assembly GCA_039934475.1 of Bryobacteraceae bacterium. Lineage (GTDB taxonomy): Bacteria > Acidobacteriota > Terriglobia > Bryobacterales > Bryobacteraceae > JBDTMC01. Next base: position 2,828 of record JBDTMC010000035.1, read on the forward strand.
CGATCCGAGCTCTCGTAAGCGCTCGATCAGTTCCTCCAACGAGAATCCATCGTGGCTCGCCTTGGCGACAAACTCGCCCACAATCTGGCTCAGCCGTTTCTGACGCAGGGCCTCGTCGGGTCGCACCTGCGTTCGATTGATAAAGGTGCCGATCCCCTGCTGTGTGCACAGCACGCCTCGGATTTCCAGCTCCCGGTAGGCGCGAACCACAGTGTTCGGGTTGATCGAAAGGTCGACAGCGAGTTGACGGACTGTGGGCAATTGATCGCCCGGTTTCAGCGTACCGGTGGAAATGCCGAGCATCACCTGGTCAATCACCTGGCGATAGGCAGGAACCCCGGTGCCGAGGTCGAGCTGAAATTGAAAAGCGTTGCGGGTCGCCATCGCAATCTTAGTGTACTAGTCTTCTAATACAAGTCAAGAGGAAAATTTGGCTCTATGCGGGGACGAAATCGATACACAGGAGAAAAGAACCTTATATCCTTTTACCAGACATATAATGGATCTTGGCCAGTTCGGCCAAGAATGGAGACCGTGAACTAACAATGCAGAGCATCGAACTTCCCATGTCTCTTGCCGATGTCCACCCCGGCACGGGATTTACTCCACAGCACCTTCAGCGGCTCGTCGATCTTGGCGGAGCCGCTTTGCAGGTAGAGGATGGCCTCATCCGCACGTCAGTACTTGCGCGAGAGATTCTCCGCGTCCCCTTTGGCGGGCTCAAGCCACGATTCGGAATCCGTCGAGTCGAGAACGAACGATCTTATCAGTATCTCATTTGGAGGGCACTTCTAAACGATTTTGAGTTTCTTGTCGATATCGAGCGTGAAGGCAACCACGACTTCGTCATCTGGGATTGTGCTAACCACCCGCGGAAAATCGTCGCTGTCGGTGAAATGAAACGGTGGGTGTCGGTCGATGGATGCGAAGAACTGCCGCGCATAGAGCTTGACATCCGTAAGCTTAAGCTGGCCGAGCGAGAAGGTGTTCGGGGATTCATCCTGCTGGCGACCGCTTTTCGTGTCGGGAGCCTCGCGGAGCAAGAGGGTTTCCTTTATGACAAGTTGAAGATTTCCGCCAAGTGTTTGCGGCACTACAAATTTGAGTCCTTGTACGAGGGTGCTTCCGACAGAATCGAATTCGGACTGCTCGGGTTCATGGCCAGTGACTCGATGTTGGCATAAATTTAGAGTGCAGCATATTAGTCTTTGGCGCGATGTCTTACGCTCACTCCCTTACCCACAGAAGCACAGTCTTCCCAGGCGGCAGCGGAACGCCAAAGTTGTTCTGATCGGTCCCATTCCCGCCGAGGAATTCTGCACCCACGACGTTTTCAAACGGAACGAGCCTCCGCTGATTGAACATGCATTCATAGCCTCTTGGCGCGAGTCGGTGTCAAGGCAGATATTGTGATTCTGTAATCGGCGAATGGGGCGTCTCCATCAAGTTTGAGATTCCGGCGAATGGGAACCGAGGCACTTCAGTCTGGCTGAAAAACCGCCTATCGACGGTGAGCGGTTCCATGACACGGCGATTGGGTAGTGCAATGCAATGCTCGTGCCGTGGCAACTACACTCCTCGTGTGTTTCCGTCCGCATGGCACGTAGTCATGGCCAGCGTTGAATCCGCGGGCAAATGGTAAAGGTTCGAACCCGTCCCTTTCGGGCCAACGGGTGGCCGGTGTTGCCTCTCCCTGTAGCAGCGGCGGTATTCTGGAATCTATGAGACCCGTTGCGGTGGTCGGCATTGGAAAGACGGCTTTTGGCGCGTTTGCGGACCGGGATTTGCGCAGTCTCGCGCTGGAGGCGGTCAGCAAGTGCCTTGCGGATGGGCATGCGCAGCCGTCGCAGGTGGAAGCGTTCTATTTGGGTAATTTCGCTGGACCCTCCTTTGTGGGCCAGAATCACCTCGCGCCCTACGTAGCCGCAGCAGCGGGGATTCAGGGCGTGCCTGCGACGCGGTTTGAGGCCGCGTGCGCATCCAGCGGAGCGGCGTTCTTCCATGCCGTCTCCGGCGTGGCGGCGGGGCTCTATGACGTGGTGCTGGCGGCTGGTGTCGAGAAGATGACCAGCCAGTCGACGCCGCGCGTAGCGGAGATTCTGGCCAGCGCGGGCGACTTAAGCGGCGAGATCAAGGCCGGTGGAACGTTCCCTGCGCTGTTCGCTATGATTGCGCGGCGGCACATGTATGAGTACGGCACCACGCGCGAGCAAATGGCCGCCGTAGCTGTGAAGAACCATGCCGCGGGCGCGCTGAACCCGCTGGCACACATGCGCAAAAGGATCACGATGGAGCAGGCACTCGCGGGCAAGCCGATCTCCGATCCTCTGACCATTTACGACTGCTCACTCGTTAGCGATGGCGCCGCGGCCGTGCTGCTGGCTCCCTTGGAGCGGGCACATGAGTTCACGAACAAGCCGGTGCGTGTGCTGGGAATTTCACAGACATCCGATTGCGTCGCACTCGATCAAAAGGATTCGATCACCACGTTCCGTGCGGTGAAGACTTCCTCCGAAAAAGCGTACAAGATGGCGGGATTGCGCCCGAAGGACATCGACCTGGCCGAGGTGCACGATTGCTTCACCATCGCCGAGATCATCGCGATTGAAGATCTGGGTTTCTGCGCGAAGGGCGAAGGCGGGGCGTATACGATGGCTGGGTGTACCGGTCTGCAGGGGGAGCGGCCGGTGAATACCAGCGGCGGGTTGAAGTCAAAGGGGCATCCAGTGGGCGCTACCGGCGTGGGACAGATTTGCGACCTCGTGATTCAGATGCGTGGCGAGGCCGGCGAACGCCAAGTGGCTCGCGCACACACGGGTCTGGCTCAGAATCTGGGCGGCTCCGGAGCTACTAGTGTTGTTACAATTTTGAGCGCATGACACCAACGACAGATACCCTCGGGAGCGGCACGGTCTATACCGAGACTGTGGTGTGGTCACCGCCGGAAGCGTTCCTTAATGACGCTCCCTACCAGCTCGCTATCGTGAGCCTGGAGGCCGGTGGGCGGATTACGGCTCGCATCGACGGAGCGCGCGTGGCGATCGGCGACGCAGTGGACTTCAGCGAGCACCGGGACGGTATCCCCTACTTTAGGAAACATTGATGAAACTAGCGAATCGGATGGGCCGGATCATGATTGAAACGGCCTTCGAAGTATTAGTGCGCGCACGCGCGCTGGAAGCGCAGGGCCGCCACATCGTCCACCTGGAGATTGGCGAGCCGGATTTTGAAACGCCGCTGAATATCCGCGACGCCGGCAAGCAGGCGATTGATGAGGGCTGGACGCATTACGGACCCACGCAAGGGTTACCGGAGTTGCGCCAGACCATTGCCTCCTACGTCAGCCGCACGCGCGGAGTCCAGGTTGGGCCAGAGCATGTGTGCGTAGTACCCGGCGGAAAGCCCATTATCTTTTTCCCGATGCTGGCGCTGCTGGATGTGGGCGATGAGGTGATCTATCCCAATCCCGGATTTCCGATTTACCAATCGATGATCCAGTTCTGCGGGGGCACGCCGGTGCCCATTCCGCTGGTGGAATCGCGCGGCTTCAGCTTCGACCTCGATCTCTTCAAAGAGAAGTTGACCGATCGCACGAAGATGGTGGTGTTGAATTCGCCGCAGAATCCCACCGGAGGCGTCATTCCGCCGGAAGATATCAAAGAAATTGCGAACCTTCTCCGGGATCGCGACCTGGTGGTGCTCTCGGACGAGATTTACTCGCGCATCTACTACGGCGATCAGCCGCCGGCATCGATCGCGTCTGAACCCGGCATGCTGGAAAAGACCATCATCCTCGACGGCTACTCCAAGACCTATGCGATGACAGGCTGGCGTATGGGTTACGGTGTGATGCCAGAGTGGCTGGTGGACGCTGTCAACAAACTGATGGTGAATTCGAATTCGTGTACGGCGAGTTTCACGCAGCGTGCGGGCATTGCCGGGTTAAGCGGGCCGCAGGATGCGGTGGAAGCCATGGTCGCCGAATTCCGGCGCCGGCGCGATGCGTTCTGCGCGGGCTTGAACACGCTTCCGGGTTTTCGCTGTCCCATTCCGGAAGGCGCGTTCTACGCGTTTCCGAATATCGAGGGAACGGGAATGACGTCGAAGGTTCTGGCCGACGCTCTGTTGCAGGAGGCCGGTGTGGCTTGCCTCAGCGGGTCGTCATTCGGCGAATTCGGCGAAGGGTATCTGCGGTTCAGTTATGCCAATTCGCTGGAAAACCTGCTCGAAGCGGTAGAAAGAATTCGCAAGTTTCTCAAATAGCCGGTGTCATAATCAGGGCAATGAGGACTCTTGCCTGCGCACTGTTGGTATGCGGCATCGCCTGCTACGGTCAGGACGGTTTGCCGGAACTGGAACGCTTCAAGCCATCGCTTGTAAACAAGTCGTTGAACCCATGTGACGACTTTTACAAGTACACATGCTCCAACTGGATTGCGGCACACCCCATTCCAGACGACCTGCCGGTGACCAGCGTCGCGCTGCCCCTGCGCATCTACAACCAGACGATCCTGCGCAACGCCATGGAGAAAGCCGCGGCCAATCCGAAAGCCACCGGGAGTGAGAAGCAGATCGGCGACTTCTGGGTGAGTTGCATGGATGAAAAGGGCCGCGATGCGAATGGCAAAGAGTGGTTGCGCGCGGCGCTGGCCAATATCGAGACACTGAAGTCCAAGCGCGACTTGCCCAGGCTGCTGGCGGAGTTCCACAAGAGTTATCCGGCCGCGTGGCAATCCGACGACAACTACACCAAGGCTCCGATGTTCGGCTTTGGGCCAACACAGGACTTGGCCGATGCCAGCAAGGTCGTCGCCGCTATCGATCAGGGTGGGATGGCGCTGCCTTCGGTGGAATACTACACCGGCGCCGGCGATCGGTTTCAGGCCACTCGGACCAAGTATGTGGCCCATATCCAGAAGATGCTTGAACTGGCCGGCGATTCATCGCAAGACGCCGCGAACGAAGCCAAAGTCGTGATGGAGATGGAGACCGCGTTCGCGAAAGCTGCCATGGACAACGTCACGCGCCGCGATCCGGAAAAGATCTACAACAAGCGCAGTTTGCAGCAGTTGGAAGCGGCCGTCCCCAGCTTTGGTTGGAAGGACTATTTGAAGAGAATGAACGCGCCCGAAGTGCCATTCTACATCGTCTCGGCTCCACCGTTTCTGGAGGCATTGGAGGCACAGATCAAGTCGCGTTCGATTGAGGAATGGCGAAGCTATTTCCGCTGGTGGACCGTGCAACGCGCCGCGCCGTACCTGGGTAGTGAATTTGAGAAAGCCAGCTTCGCGTTCTTCGGAACGGCGCTCAGCGGTACGCCCCAGATGCAGCCTCAATGGCGTCGCTGTGTGCAGTCGGCAGACGCATTGTTAGGGGAAGCGCTGGGCCAGGCTTATGTAAACATCGCCTTTCCGCCGGAGAGTAAAGAACGTGCCAATCAGTTGGTTCGCCAAGTGCGCGAGGCACTGACGGAACGCATCCGGCGTATGGATTGGATGGCCGACCAAACCAAGAAGCAAGCCATGGTGAAGCAGGATTCGACCCTGCAGAAAATCGGGTATCCGGACCGGTGGATTGACTACGGTACGGTGAAGGTCCTCTCTGGGAACTACCTCGCCAATTTGCATGCGGCAACGGCCTTTGAGTCGCACAGGCAGATTGCGAAAATCGGCAAGCCGGTGAATCGCCAGGAATGGAGTATGACGCCGGCTACGATCAACGCGTACGAGGATCCGCAGTTGAACACCATCAATTTTCCCGCGGGGATTCTGCAGTATCCGTTCTTTGGCTCAGGGCAGGACGACGCGTCGAACTTAGGCGCGATCGGAATGGTGATTGGTCATGAGGCGATTCACGGGTTTGACGATCAGGGCCGGAAGTTCGATGAAAAGGGCAATCTCCGCGATTGGTGGACCGCCGAAGATGCCAAGCGTTACGAAGAGAAGGACAAGTGCATCATCGATCAGTATTCGCAAGAGATTCCCGAGTATGGCGTGAAGCAGAAGGGCGAGTTGACGGCCGGTGAGGACACGGCGGATAACGGCGGCATGAACCTGGCGCTGCTGGCGCTCGAGAACGTATACAAGGCACGTGGAAAGTCACTGGATCAAACGGAGGACGATGGTTTGACTGCGCGGCAGCGGTTCTTCCTTTCCTACGCATTTAGCTGGTGTTCTGATGTGCGGCCAGAGGCGGCGCGCAACCAGGTGATCACCAATCCTCATTCGTTAGCCCGATTCCGGGTGAACCGGCCGCTGTCGAATATGCCGGAATTCCAGAAGGCGTTCGGGTGTAGCGAAGGTCAGCAGATGGTGCATGCGCCCGCGTGCCGCGTATGGTGACAGACCAGCGGAAGGAGTACTATCATGAGGTCTCTCCGCTCTATGCAACGCAGAACTTTCCTTAAAGCATCCGTCGCGGCGCCAATCGCTCAGCGTCTGTGGGGCCAATCGGATTTAATGTGGGGCGGGCCTGTGCTCGACACTCATCTTCATTTACGGAGTGATCCCGACGCCTGTTTTACCCACATGAAGGGGTGTGGCGTCACCAACGCGGTTTTGTTGACGAGGGACGTTGACGAAGACAAAGCCAAACAGGAAGTGGCGAAGCGTCCCGGCGTTTTCGTGCGCTCCGTAGCGCTCGATCCCGCGCGCCCAGGCGCGGTCGAGGGGATCCGGGCGGCGATTGCCGGGGGAGCCGTCAGTATCGGTGAGCTGAAGCATCACCTTGCGCTCGATTCGGCTGAGATGCGCCGTGTGTTCGAGATCGCTGCGGAGTTGAAGGTGCCCGTCATGATGCACATTCAGACCTTTCCCCACTTCCCGGGAGAACTCCCTTACAACAGTGGCTACGACCAATTCGACAAGATCCTTCGCGCTTATCCAAAGACGAACTTCATCGGGCACGGCGATTTGTTTTGGGCCAATATCGCCGCCGACGTTCCTACCGACCGTGGCTATCCCGCTGGCCCGATTAAGACCGGCGGACGCACCGACCGATGGCTGTCTGAATTTCCAAATTTCTACGGGGATATATCCGCGAACTCCGGCAATAACGCATTGTCGCGAGATCCCGACTTCACAAAAGGTTTCCTCACCAGACACCAGGACAAGCTGATCTTTGGAAGCGATTGCAGCTGCGCCGATGGCAACGGCGCTGGCGTCTCGCAAAACAATAATCCCGAAGCGAGCCGGCTGGCCGGCAAATGTGTGGCCCGCGAAACGCTCACGTTGGCGAAGCGATCGGCATCACCGGACGTGTTCCGAAAGATCACATGGGAAAACGGAATTCGAGTGTTCCGCATTCAGGGCATGGCGGGCATCGCGAGGTAGGCAGCGATCCGCTGGTCAGCCAAATCCCAGGCTTCGTTCCCCTACAATCGGGTTGAACTGCCAGTAAACAGAACCGCATCTATAGCTGAAGCGAGCTCCTTAGAATTGACTGGCTTGGTCAGATAACCGTCCATCCCAACTGCCAGGCAGCGCTCTTTGTCTCCCTGCATCGCGTGTGCCGTCATCGCGATGATGGGAAGATGCTGGCCGTTCGTGAGCTCTTTTTCACGGATCGCACGGGTGGTCTCAAATCCGTCCATTCCTGGCATTTGCACGTCCATGAGTACGAGATCGAATCCCCCCCGTTCCAGAGCAGCCAGCGCCTCGCTTCCGCCTGCCGTGACCACGCTGGAGTCGCCCTGCTTCTCAATCAGGCGCGAGGCCAAGTGCCGGTTGACCGGGTTATCCTCAACCACCAGGATTCGCAACTTTTTTCGCTGTTGGGGTGATGAATCGCGACTGATCAATTGGGACTGTCTGGCGTTGTCTGCTCCTCCCAGCGCTTGCCTGACGGCTTCCAATAGCTTTGCTTCGCCGATCGGCTTAGTGAGGTACACACCAGCCCCAGTGGCCTGATAGGGCGCAGCGTCGCCATGTTGGCCCGCAGAGGCCAGCATGATGATCATCGCCCCTGACAGGTGCGGATCATGCTCGATGTCTTCCGCAAGTGTGAATCCGTCTGTCCCAGGTAGCTGTGCCTCGATGATTACCAACCGGTAAGGGACCCCTTTGTCACGGGCCTGCCGCAGGCAGGTCAAAGCCTCAGAGGCTTCGGCACTCAACGTCGGCCTCAGACCCAAGTGGCTCAAGATCTCTCCGAGGTTTAGCCGGTCGGTGCTGTTGCCGTCAACCACCAGCACAGGCACATCGTTCAGGACTGCGGTGCTGGCGCTTACAGGAGGAGATGTCGAATTCACTACTCCCAGGCGAACCGTAAAGTGGAAGGTGCTTCCCTTAGCCACTTCGCTCTCAGCCCAGACTCGCCCTCCCATCAGGCCCACCAATTGAGATACGATTGCCAAGCCCAATCCCGTACCTCCAAACAGCCGTGTGGAGGATGTGTCCGCCTGAGCAAAGGCTTCAAAGATGGTCTTCAGCTTTTCCGCAGGAATGCCTATCCCTGTATCGCTCACACTAATTTGCAGGACGGTTTCGTTCGCGTCCTCGTGCAAGCTCTCCACTCTCAGCACTACCTCACCGCGCTTCGTAAACTTCACGGCGTTGGCGACAAGATTAATTACTATCTGACGGAAGCGCGTGGAATCTCCAACGACAAGTTCGGGAACTGTTGGCGCGAAATGACAGACCAATTGCAGCTGTTTCTCTGCAACGGGAACCCTGACGGACTGGCATGCGGATTCAATGCAATGCCTCAGGTTGAACTCAATGTGCTCGAGATCGAGTTTGCCTGCTTCGACCTTCGAAAAGTCGAGAATGTCGTTGATGACATGAAGAAGCGAATCTGCTGAGGAATGTACCGTAGTCAGGTCCTCGCGCTGGCCGGAGGTGAGTTCAGTGTCAAGGACCAGGCTCGTCATGCCGATGATCGCGTTCATTGGCGTGCGGATCTCGTGGCTCATATTGGCAAGGAATTCGCTCTTGGCTCGGCTCGCCCCTTGGGCTTCTACTTTCAACGCGGCCTCTACCTTCAGCTTCTTCTCGATGACTCTCGATTGCTTTCCGATCCTGCGAACCAGAACAACCGCCAGTACGAAGAGCGCGAACAAGAGCGCCGACGATGCCATGAGGGTAATCGTGAGATGCTCCAATGTCCACCACGACGCTATGTGAACCACTTGGATGTCCCGACTGGAGTCGGTAAGAAGGGATACCGTTCGCGCGCCAGTCAACCCGGTCTGGTCGAGTTTGGGCAGGACGACGCCCCTTACCGAAAGTATGCTGCCGATGCGCAGCGACCTCCATGCCGCGTCGGGCGCCGCCGTACTATAGACATTCATTAAGCCGTTTGCGGACTCAAGAACCAAAATGTTGTATTCGATAGCTTGTTGGCGATGTGAAAGGCGGCCTTCCATTCGAACCCACTTGGACTCATAACTTCCGTCAAGGGCGCTCTCGGGCTCAATTTTCTGGGCCTCCGGCACTTGACCCGGTCCGATAGCGACCCACCTCGCATCCTCGATCCGGCGCTGGGTTGGATCATGAGGGAGGAAGCCCGTTAACTCCACTAAAGTCCCAGGTTTCGTCGTCTTGCTGCCGGTGGCGGGCACGACTTGAACGCTGCCTTCCCCATCGCTGACGTAGAATCCACCGTCGGAAGTATTAAGAATTACCACGCCGCGAATACGGATTGGAACGGTCGGGCTAGACACTGTTCCATAACCGAAAAGACTGGCCAAGGGCACACTGACCGGAGAAGCAACAGTATCATCGGGGGTAGTTCTCCGAATACGTATCGCATCGAGTGAAGGCGTGAAGATCTGGAAGGCCTGCCAGTGCCGGAAGCGGTCAGTTTCGACAGAATAGGTGCCTTCGAGGGAAACCGCGGTACCGGGCGGGAGCAGCGCCTCTTCAGCCCCAGTACCTGACTGCACATTAACAGTGGTCCTGAACTGTGGCGTCGCCACCACCATCTGGTACCCGCCGGTAGCGTTCTTAGACACCCCCCGGCCCACCCCGTCGAGATGAACCCACAGGTTGTCGAGTTTGACGTCGTTGATCCTCTGCCGCGCCAAGTCGACCGGGGCAGGCATAGCAGCGTGACCTGTGACCGTCAGCTTTGAAAGGGCGACCGAAGGGGCAGAATCGCCGGGCAGGGTCGTTCCTTCGACGCGCACGCGAGAGCCCACTGGTGGCGGTGGAAACCGGGGATCTGAGTTGAGGTATATGGCTCCGGATTCATCCTGGATTGTCAGCAAATACTGAGCAGTTGCACTGGTCGTTACAACGCCTGTAAGCGCAAGCGGATAGGAGCGCTGTGCTTCCATCGCGCTGAGCGACTTCACATCGCCGATACTCGTGAGAACTCTCAGTTGTTTGGGGCTTGTCTTCACAGCTTCAAGCGACGTCAAGTCACCGGCGAGGAAGAGCGGCATGTTCTCCGTGCTGGTTTGAGTGGGCGGCGCAGGCACTCCCTCAAGGTCTACCTCTTGCCCGACGAGGGCTCCAATATCAACCGATGGCGACTTCAGCAGATGAACTTCGACATATCCCCCATTCGTCTCGCCGCTGAAGCGAATCTCCCTCCCCGTCGATGACAGCATCTGCTTGATGCGCAAACGGAGAAGCCCTAGCTCATAGTTTTTGTGGTCGCCAATCAAATCTTTGCGAGCGATATGCCTTGCCTTCGGCTGCTTGCCGGGACTGACTCCGACAATCGTGGGATAGATGATTGCCCGATCCCGCCCAATGGCCGTGGCCGTTCCAATGAGTTCTACCGTGGAGCCTGCGGGAAAGTCCGGCATCGCGGGCGGCATAGTGGTCCAGACGGCGCCTGTTCCATCCTGGATGAACATCACCCGGGTCAAGTCATCAATGACAGTGACAGTGCCGGAAAGGTGCACCTGCGGTTGGCGGGAAACCCGTTCCGGGCTCAACCGTCTAACTGCATCTGCTGTCGCGAGTGGTCCAGTCTGGCGGGTACTATCGTTGCGGCAACCCGCAAGAGTCAATGCCACGCAGATCAAGAGAAGCACTCGGGGCACGAGTAAACCTTCCTCCCGTCGCCCTGTCTGCTCAGCGCAGCCAATACCGCCCTTGAACAGCCGACCTCAGTTTCATGCTATCACTCCTGGTCATTCACGGTTCATAAAATTACAGCCCGCCACCTATCCCACCAGCCGCGCGGTCCGCTGCCAGGGCTGCGTCATTGGGCTCGGCAGGCTAAGATCGAAATATGTCTACACGTCTGGGTGACGGCGGGTGTTTGTCTTTGGCTGCATTGCTTTCATTTCTGTCTATCGTGACGCCGCTGTATTCAGACGATAAGCCGCCTACCCTGGAGACACGGGCGCAAGAGATTCTCACCACGGCCCTCAAGGAACACAATCCGGACACGCGCCGGCAGGCCGTAATCGCATTGAGCTTGGCGGCATCGCGGGAGCAATACTTCAACTATCTCGACGACGCGCTCTCCGATAAGGATGTGCCAGTGAAACTTGCGGTCGTTGGGAGCCTTACGGAGATCGCCGGTCCCAAATCAATTACTCTGCTCCGCCGCGCGCTGGAGGACAGTGTCCCCGAAGTGAGCTTTGCCGCCGCTCGCGCGCTCTGGCAGCGCCACGACCCGGCCGGTCGCGACGCCTTGGTCGCAGTGGTTGACAAAGAGGCTAAGGCGTCCTCCGGTTTCTTCACGGAGCAGAAGCGCGAGGCTCTGCGGATGATGCAGACTCCGCGGACGCTGCTCTTCTTCTCTCTTCGCATGGGTATTGGGTTTGTCCCCGTTCCCGGACTTGGTGAAGGCGTCGCTTCGATGCAGGGACTGCTCAGTGATCCTGGTGTTTCCGGGCGCGCCTCGGCAGCGTTGATGTTAGCGCGCGACAAAGACCCAGCTGTGCGTGCCGCCATTGAAGACGCCCTCGACGACAAAGACTGGTCCGTCCGGGCAGCCGCCGTTCACGCACTTGCTTTGCAGAACGATCCCCGCGTGGAGAAGCGGATCATCCCGCTGCTCGACGACAAACGCGAAGCTGTTCGCCTCCGTGCCGCAGCAGCGTGTCTCCGGCTGGAGAGCCTGCGCCACGGAAAGCCTGCGCCGAAAGTCCCTAAGGCGACCCCTGTGAAGCCGTCGGTATAGCTCGCCCGTGGGCAGCTTCACGCGCCGCGCCACAGAATCGGCTGCTAACTGAGCCGCGACCGTAAGGAAGCGGGCCAATGGGTATACACTGTATACATGGACGTCAACGGCTCCTCTCAGAGAATCGCAGGCGCGGCGCGGAAGCTCCTCGATAAAGAGGGAATTGAGGCGGTCACCATGCGCCGCGTTGCCGAAGCCGTCGGGATCACCGCGATGGCGATCTACAGGCACTACACGGATCACGCCGGTTTGCTGAACGCCCTGGCGGATGAAGGCTTCGAAGAATTGACGGCCCGGCTGGCAAGCAAGCGCTTCACCGGCTCGATTGAAACGCGGATCGTGAAGATGGCTGAGATCTATCTCGACCACGCGCTCGAAAACCCGCGGCTGTTCGAGTTGATGTTCACGGCGCCGCGCGAAGGCGCCCGCCGCTACCCGAGGGATTTTAAGGCGAGGCGTTCCCCCACCGCCAACCTCATGGTGGAACTGGTCCAGGAAGGAATGGCCAACGGCTATCTACGCAAAGACGATGCGTGGGAAATTGTCTTTGAAATGGGAGCCCTCTCCCACGGCCTCATCATGCTTTATCTGGGCGGACGCATCGGACCGTCCCCGACGCAGTTCCGTGCTCTCTACCGGCGCGCTTTCAGGAGATACATCCATGGGATTTCGAGCTAACTCCAGGCCGTGGGCTTCCGCGCTACTGGCCGTGGCGGCCACGGGACTGCTGGTTTGGTTCGGCACCGGCCTCAACCCCTGGTGGCCGCTACTCTGGCTGGCGCCTATCCCGGTGCTGCTCTTCTCATTGCGCACCTCCTGGAGGAGCGCATCACTGGTTGCCGGACTTGCCTGGTTCGCCGGCGGCCTCAATCTGTGGCACTATCTGGGCGTTGTGCTGCATGTGCCACCCGCGCCTCTAGCAGTGATCTTCGTCGTGCCGGCAGTGCTCTTTGCCGTGGCTGTGACGTTGTTCCGCGGTCTTATCAGCAGGGGCGCCTATTGGAGCGGCCTTCTAGCCTTCCCCGCTGCCTGGGTCTCCTTTGAATACCTCATCAACCTCGTTTCTCCACACGGGACGGGAGGCAACATCTCGTACTCCCAGCTGAACTTTTTGCCTGTCCTGCAACTTGCTTCCGTAACCGGGCCGTGGGGCATCAGCTTCCTGCTCTTCTTGTTTCCCGCCTCGCTGGTTACAGTGTTTCATTTGCGCCAAAAGGCGCCGCGGCAGGCAAGGCAGATCGCCGCCGCCACGCTAGTCGTTTTGACGGTAGTCCTGCTATTCGGCGTGGGGCGACTCACCGGCCGTGTTGCGGAATCACAAGTGAAGGTCGGCCTCATCGCTTCTGACCAACCGGCTAACTCTGGGGTGGTGAAGGAAGGTCCTCAGACCGCGCGAATGCTCCGGGAGTACGCCGCAGAGGCGGAACAACTGGCCTCCCAAGGCGCACGGGTCATTGTGATGCCGGAGAAGTTGGGCGTAGTGGTCGATCCCGAGACCACAGCAACTGACGCCCTTCTCCAGTCCTTGGCCGATACAACAAAGGCGACTGTCGTGGTGGGCCTGGTCCAGGTATCATCCCCGTGGAAGTACAACCGGGCGCGCGTCTATTTACCGGGAGCTCCACCGCTCAATTACGACAAGCACCACATGCTCCCCCCGTTTGAATCCCAGTTCAAACCCGGCACCATGCTCACCATGCTGCCGGAGCCGTCAGCGTCCTTGGGTGTGGCGATCTGCAAGGACATGGACTTCACGCCACTCTCCCGCCGTTATGGCCACGCCGGAGCCGGTCTGATGCTGGTGCCGGCATGGGATTTCGTTCTCGACCGCTGGTCGCATGGCCACATGGCGGTGATGCGCGGAGTCGAAAACGGATTCAGCATCGCACGGGCCGCAAAACAGGGGTACCTGACTGTGAGCGATGACCGCGGTCGGATCCTCGCTGAGGCTCAAAGCGACTCCGCTCCCTTCGCCACCTTACTGGTTGACGTTCCTGCCGCGCACCACCGCACGATCTACCTCGTGTTGGGCGACTGGTTCGCCTGGCTCTCCCTGGGAATTCTGATTTTCGCCCTGTCGCAACTCCGCCGACCCAGCATAGTCAATTAGTTACAAGAATCGGGCGACGAAGACCGGCGGAACTTCCCGCCTCATTTTCCCGTTTTCCTTATAGAGTCGCTAATATTGGTGCCCGGAGGCCGTCTCCATGAGTGAAGAGCCTAGGAGAGAAGAAGTCGTGACCGCCATCCGCAGTGCCGACTACCCATCCTCGCCGCCGCCCGTGCCGGTGGACTTGGAGGCCATGTTCCGTGAGCACCACTCCATGGTGTTTCGTGCCGCTTACCGTGTGACCGGCAGTGCCGCCGATGCTGAGGACGTCCTCCAGACCGTGTTTTTGCGCCTGGCTCGTCGCGGCCCCGATGCCGAACCGATGGGTACCGTGGAAGGTTACTTGCGCCGCGCCGCGGTGAATGCCTCGGTCGATTTAATGCGCTCGCGGCAGACGGCACGCGCGGTACCGATTGAAGACGCGAAGCCGCTGCAAATGATGCAGGATCCGTCGCAGAGTCCCGACCGGGTGCTTCGCGGACGTGAGATCCGGGCGTGGCTCCGTGAGGCCGTCTCCCGCCTCAGCCCGCGGGCGGCGGAAATCTTCTCGCTCAGGTTTTTTGAAGGAAAAGATAACCCGGAGATCGCCCAAATCCTCGGAACAACGACAGCGACGGTGGCGGTAACGCTCCACCGCACAAGAGAACGCATTCAGCAGGAATATCGTACGCAGATGGGGGAAGGCAGATGACACCCGAATTCGAACCCGTCGAACCGGAACTCGATCAGGCGATCGAGCAGATTCACCTCGAGTCGATTGACGACGCTATAGTGGAGGCCGCCGCCGTTCGGGTGTGGGCCAAAATGCAGTCCGAGGTGAAGCCGGCGCAAGCCATCCGAGGGTGCGCGGACTTCCAGGCGCTTATGCCCGATTACCGGGCAGGGCTGCTTGACGAAGGCCGCGCGTTGCTATTGAAGGACCACACCCACGAATGCGTCGCCTGCCGCAAGGCTCTTGGCGCGCTCTCCTCGAGAGTTGTCGAAATTCGTCCCGTATCGAAACCTGTCTCCTCGTGGCGCTCCAAGCCCGCCATCCGCTGGTCTATCGCGGCCGCGCTGGTTCTCGGCGTTGGGTACGGCACATGGAACGTCGTGCTCAACCTGCCCAACTCCGCCCGCGCTGAAGCCACTGTCCAGGCATCCACTGGCACGCTGTACCGCATGTCGAAGGACGTCATGGTGCCGCTCCACGCCGGCGAAACGCTTCCCGCCGGAGCCCAGGTTCTCACCGCTAAAGATTCCACCGCCATCGTTCGGCTCGCCGACGGCTCTCAAGTCGAGATGCGCGAGCGTTCCGGCTTCTCCATCAACGCGACATTTCGTGATACCACTATTCGCCTCGGCCGCGGCGCCGTCATCGTGGAAGCTGCCAAGCAGCACAATGGCCATCTCTACGTCTCCACCGGCGACCTCCGCGTCTCCGTTATCGGCACTGTCTTCGGCGTTGCCACCGGCGTAAAAGGCTCGCGCGTTTCCGTGGTTGAGGGCGAGGTTCACGTTGCCCAGAACACCCGCGAAGCAGTGCTGCATTCCGGTGACCAATACACGTCCACTTCTGCTATTACTCCGATGGCCGTGGCGGAGGACATCGCCTGGAGCAGCAAGGTAGATCAACACCTTGCCTTACTCAAGGAATTTGCTTCCTTGAGTAAGGAGTTGGCACGCGTCCCCATGCCGGAAGTCCGCTATTCCAGCCGGCTGCTGGGATCTGTGCCGCCCAATACCGCATTCTTCCTCAGTATTCCCAATCTCGGTAAGACCGTCGGTGAGGCAAGCGCCATCCTTCAAACCCGCATTCAGGAGAGTCCCGCTCTGCGCCAATGGTGGCAGCAGATGGAAGGCGCGACGGGCGGCCACAGGGTGGAGCAGTTCCTCGACGAAATCCGCGTTGCCAGCGAATACCTGGGCGACGAAATCTTGCTCGTGGCGCCAATGGACCAGAATGGGCGCCGCGCTACTCCGGTCCTTATGGCTGAAGTGAAGAGACCCGGGTTGCGGGAGTTCCTCTCCGCCGAGGCATCGCGCCTGCATGGTTCCGTAGTATTCGCTGAAAATGCGGCCGGAATTCAGCAGCCGTCCAAGGACGTCCAAGTGGTGCTGTTGACTGCCGACTTTGTCGCCATGTCACCCGATCCCGAATCTCTCCGCCAAGTCGCCCAGGCCCGCGAAAATGGGACCACCTTCGTCTCTTCCAGTTTCGGCACCCGCCTTACTGAAGCTTATCGCGACGGCGCTGGCATCCTGGTTAGCGCCGACATGGAAAGCCTCACCTCTCGCGAACCGAAAGCCCTGGAGCCTGGCGCCGCAATGGTTATGGGCGGTGTGAAACAAGTGCTTCTGGAACAGAAGGAGTCCCAGGGGCAGACCAACACTCGCGCCACGTTCCAGTTCGCCGGACAGCGAGCGGGAATCGCCTCTTGGCTGGCTCAGCCCGCTTCCATCAATGCGCTGGAATATGTCTCGCCGGAAGCGAGCGCCTTGGGTGCCTTCGTGTTGAAGAGCCCCACGTCGATCATCGACGAGTTTCTAAGCATCGCTAGCGCCAAGGATCCGACCCTGATGCCGCATCTGATCGAAACCGAATCCCGTGTCGGTGTCAGCTTCCGTGACGATCTGGCGGCCACTATGGGCGCCGAGGTTGCCCTTGCGCTGGATGGCCCGGCCTTTCCCACGCCTTCCTGGAAGCTGGTGATAGAAGTCTATGACCCGGTCCGGCTGCAGTCGGCGTTGACTCGCATTGTTGCCGCCGCCAATGTGCAATCCACCCTGCAAGGGCAGGCCGCCTTGACCATGACCGAGGACACAGTGGACGGCCGCACCTACTATCGCATCAGCAGCCCGCTGCTGGCCAAAATGGGAGACATCAACTATGTCTTCTCAGGCGGCTACCTCGTGGCGGCTCCTTCGCGGGCACTGCTGGATCAAGCTCTCAGCTACCGCGCCAACAGGACCGGCATCGCGCACTCCGCGAAGTTCGCGGCGTTGATCCCGGCAGACCACTATGCGAATTTCTCCGGTCTGATCTATCACGACCTGGGTTCCACGGTCGGGGTTCTGGTGGACGCTAGTTCTTCCTCCTCGGCCCTCACCCCGGAACAGCGAAAGACTATCCAGAGCCTGAGTGCCGACATGAAGCCCATGTTGATTGGCGTGTACGCCGAAGGCGACCGCGTTACGGTGGCTACCACCAGTAGCGCCCTCAGCCTCAGCGCCGCCAATCTGCTGGCCCTTCAGGGTCCGGCTGGGATCGCCGAAATGATCACTTCGCGTGCCGCGGGACCCCGCCGCCGGTAAGGCCGTTCAGTGCCACCCGCACCCGTCGCGCTAGCATGGTAGAAGACGGGTGAAAATTAGCGACAGTATCGCAGGGACCTTTGACAAGGTGAGCCGGGAACGCGGCCGGGAGTATTACCTCCAGGGCCGGGTCCGGCTTGTCGACCACGACGATTCCACCGTCGTCGCTGACGTCCGTGGTTCGGAGCCGTACCGCGTACTCCTGGAAACCACGACAAAGGGTCTTCGCGCCGCGTGCGAATGCCCCCGTTTTGAAGACACCGGCAACTGCAAGCATGTCTGGGCTACCATCCTCGCGGCTGAGAATCACGGCTGGCTGAATGGCTGGTCCGTCACCCAACGTTTGGAGTTGTTGCCTCCCGAAAAAGAGGTCTTCCAACTCGAACCACCGCCGATGCCCGTGCCTCGCTGGCGAACCCTGCTTGCCGATCTCCGCAAGTCCAGCGTCGAACGCACGCCCAGTTGGGGCGCCAATCGCCAGGTGGTGTACCACCTCGAGCCAAGCCACAATCCGCGCCCGGGCAGCTTGGCCATTCGCCTCCACTACCGCGACCAGAAACAGAACGGGACGTGGAGCAAGCCCAAGACCTTTCGCCTCACGCGCAGCCTGCTCGACGTCATCGTCGATCCGTTCGATCGTGAAATGCTGATCGCGCTGGCTGGTTCCAGCCTCGCCAGCGACTACTTCACGCCGCTCAGCGAATACGGCTCCCAGGACACCCTGGTCCACCTGTTGCCGGCTGCCGCCGAATCCTATATTCCCCGTCTCTGCGATGCCGGCCGCGCCTTCCTCAACCGCTCAGGCAAAGAAGGGCCGATGCCCCTGGTGTGGGACCAGGGAGCGCCGTGGGAGTTCGCCATTGAAATGGCTAAGGAACGCCACCGTTGGGTGGTCCGCGGCTTCTTTCACCGCGGCGACCAACGTATGGCGGTGACGGAACCGATTCTGATAGTCGAGGGTCTCATCTTCACCTTCGGGCATGTCGCGCCACTGGCGGCGAATGCCAGTGATCGCTGGCTCGATTTCCTCCGCAAGGGCGGTATCATTGAGGCTTTTCCGGGTCAGCAGGAAGATCTGCTGGCCGAGATCCTGGCCGATCCGCGCGCGCCTTCCGTCACGGTGCCGGAAGAACTCCAGTTCGAACGAGTGATGGGCCAGCCGCGACCCATTTTCCGCATTCGCCAGACGCCCCACAGCGAGTCCCTGGTGGGCGAGGTGATCTTCGATTACAACGGCGCCAAGGTGGGCCAGGCTGACGACAGCACTCCCTTGTACGACCGTGACCGCCGTCTGCTTTTGGTCCGCAATCGCGAGCGCGAAACGGAATATAGCCGCTTCATCGCCAATGCCGGCCTTCGTCAGGCACCCACGTTCCTCGGACCGGCAGTAATGTGGGAAGTGCCGGCCACACGGTTGCCGAAGATCGTTCGTGCGCTTATTCCAGAAGGCTGGGATGTGGAAGCCGAAGGCCGCCTCATTCGCCGGCCCGGCGCTTCCAGCCTCACCGTCACCTCAGGCATCGATTGGTTTGAACTGCATGCCAGCGTAGACTACGGCGGCGTGCAGGCCACGCTTCCGCAACTGCTCAAGGCTCTCCGCCGCGGCGACACAATGGTCCGATTGAGCGACGGCTCCTACGGGATGCTGCCCGAGGAGTGGCTCCGCAAACTTGGCGCGATTCCCAACTACGGGGAAGAGACCGGCGATCACATCCGTTTTCGTCGCACCCAGACCGGCTTGCTCGACGCCCTACTCGCCGCTCAACCAGAAATTGAATTCGACAAGGCCTTCGCCACCGCCCGTCAGGAACTCACCGGATTCCAATCGGTGGAGCGTGCCGAACAGCCGCCGGGCTTCGTAGGTGTGTTGCGCGGGTATCAATTGGATGGCCTCGGCTGGATGTACTTCCTGCAGCGATTCGGCTTCGGCGGCTGTCTGGCCGACGACATGGGCGTGGGCAAGACGCCGCAGGTTTTGGCTCTGCTGGAAACTCGCCGCGCGCGCCGCGAAGCCGGTGAACTCATCCCACCCTCGCTCGTCATCGTGCCCCGTTCCCTGGTATTCAACTGGTTTCAGGAAGCGGCCCGCTTTACGCCGCGCCTGCGCTTGCTGGATCACACCGGCGCCGGCCGCAGCACCGAAACATTTGAAGGAGTGGATGTCATCCTAACCACTTATGGCACTCTGCGCCGTGACGTGGTGGATTTCAAGGACATCCGCTTCGACTACGTGATCCTCGACGAGGCCCAGGCCATCAAGAACGCCTCAACCGAAAGTGCCAAGGCGGCGCGCCTGCTGCAATCCGATCACCGTCTTGCCCTCAGCGGAACGCCCGTGGAGAACCATCTCGGCGAGCTCTGGAGCCTCTTCGAATTTCTCAACCCCGGCTTGCTGGGAGGCGCCGCCGCACTCCGCGAAGCCAGCGCCGCCACGCGTGGTATGGACGACGATGCCCGGCTGGTTCTGGCGCGCGCCCTGCGGCCCTTCATCCTTCGCCGCACCAAGGATCAGGTGGCCTCAGAGCTTCCGCCGAAGATCGAACAGACGCTGGTCTGTGAACTCGAACCCAAGCAGCGGCAACTCTACGACGAGCTGCGCGAACACTACCGCTCGTCGTTGTTGAACAAACTTACCGACGCCGGTCTGAAGAAGTCCAAGATTCAGGTGTTGGAGGCGCTGCTCCGTCTACGGCAGGCCGCTTGCCACCCCGGTCTCATCGACGAGACGCGCCGCGGAGAGCCCAGCGCCAAGCTGGACCTTCTCGAGATCCAATTGGACGAGATTCTGCAAGAGGGCAGCAAGGCCATCATCTTTTCGCAGTTCACCAGTTTCCTGGCCATTCTACGGACGCGCCTCGATGCCGGCAAGATCCCCTACGAGTATCTCGACGGCGGCACTCGCGATCGCGAAAGCTGCGTCAACCGTTTCCAGAACGATCCCGATTGCAAGCTGTTTCTGATCAGTTTGAAAGCCGGCGGCTTAGGCCTCAACCTCACCGCCGCCGAATACGTCTTTCTCCTCGATCCGTGGTGGAACCCCGCCGTGGAAGCGCAAGCCATTGATCGCGCTCATCGCATCGGACAGCAGCGCCAGGTCTTCGCCTATCGGCTCATTGCGAAGGACACGGTGGAAGAGAAGATCCTCGAGTTACAGAAGACAAAACGTGACCTCGCCGACGCCATCATCACCGCCGATAACAGTATCATCGGCAGCCTGGGCCGCGACGAGTTGGAGATGCTACTGTCCTGATCTCGCCCTACATCCATGCGCATCTCCCGCCTTGAATTCTTCCCCGTCAGTGTGCCTTACACCCATCGGGAGTGCAGCTCGCAAGTGGACCGTGACGGCGTCTCCGATGTCATCGTGAAAGCGACCACCGACAACGGACTCACCGGCTGGGGTGAAAGTTGCAGCGGCGCCGACATCGCCTCGATAGTCGAAACGCTGCGCGCCATGTCGCCGTTCGTGGTCGGCCGCGATCCTTGGGAAAGCGAGTGGATTCGCGCGTCCCTGTGGCACACCGGGCTGTGGAACTTCCGCAAGGCGACAGCCAGCTTCGCCTACGCTGGAATCGACATGGCGCTATGGGACCTCTGCGGCAAGGCGTGCGGGCAGCCGCTCTACAATCTCCTCGGGGGCCGCGTCCGCGATCACGCCACTTACTTCTACTATCTCTCCTGGGGTGACCAAGCCGACCTTGAGGCGCAGTGTCGCGAGGGCGTCGCGCGCGGCTATCAGGTCTTTTATCTCAAGGTTGGAAAAGACCCGGCAGCGGAGTTGCGCATGGCTGGTGTGGTGCGCCGCGCCATAGGCCCGGACCGCAAGCTGCGCCTGGACGCCAACGGATCGTGGAGTGTAGCCGAGGCCTTACGCCATCTGGATGCGCTGGCGGCGCACGATATCGATTTCATAGAGCAGCCGGTGGCGCCCGACCCGCTAAGCAATATGAGTGAAGTGCGCGCCCGCTGCCGCATGGCGGTATGCGCCAATGAAGGACTGTGGACCGCCGAGGATGCCTACCGCCACATTACCGGCCGCACGGCGGACGTCTACTGCTTTAGTCCCTATTGGGTGGGTTCGTTGCTGGAGTTTCAACGGCTCTCCCGCGTGGCGGCTGCCGAAGGTCTCAGCGTTTGCAAACACACACATGGCGAGTTGGGGATTTCCGCAGCGGCCTGCCATCACGTGCTTCTCACCCTGCCGAACATTGTGGAGGGTAACCAACAAACCGCACAGATGATGCAAGACGACGTGCTGGTGAATCGGTTGCCCATCGCGGACGGGCCGCATTGGGGAACCCCCGATGGCCCCGGCCCCGGCCTTGGCATCGAGATCGACGAGGACAAGCTGGTGCGCTATCACGCCCAGTTCCTGGAGCACGGCCAATACCTGCCTTACGACAAAGCGGCGCTGCGCCGTGAAGGGAGGTCCTGATGGCGGGAAGAGTGTCCGGGAAAGTAGCCTTGGTTACCGGTGGCGCCTCAGGTATGGGTCGGGCCGGGTGTGCGATCCTGGCGCGCGAAGGCGCCAAAGTGGTTGTCGCCGACATCGCGGAAGAGCGCGCCGAAGCGGTGGCCGCGGGCGTCCGCGCGGAAGGCGGAGAGGCGCTGGCGGTGGCCGTCGATGTGCGCAGCGCGGAGCAAGTACAGGCAATGGTGGAGCGTGCCGTCGCCGCCTATGGCCGTATCGACGTGCTCTATCACAATGCCGTGGATGGCAAGTTTGTCAACGAACAGGACCGCCGTCTCACTGAGCTTCCCGACGAGACTTGGGACCGCATGATTGGCCTTGTGCTCACGGGCACGTTCCGCTGCGCGAAGTACGTGGGCCGGCAGATGGTGGCGCAGAAAAGCGGCTCGATCATCCTCAGCGCTACGGTCGATGCGCTCATCGGGTGTGCCGGACTCGATTCATATACGGCAGCCAAAGGCGGCGTCGTCGCGCTGACGAGATCGCTGGCCGCCGGGCTGGCGCGCGACGGTGTCCGCGTCAACGCCATCTGTCCCGGCTTTGTCGCTACAGAACCACAGCTCGAATGGCTGAAGAAGCCGGAGGCGCGGCAGATCATGAACATGCTGCATCTTCTACCTATTCCCACTCCAGAACAGATTGTGCCTTTCATGTTGTATTTGGCAAGCGACGAATCGAGCGTCGTCACGGGCGGCATCTTCCCTATCGATTGCGGCTACATGGCGTTCAAAGCGAATGTCGACCTGATGGGCGCCGCCGCAGGTGAGGAATGAAGCCCCAGCTCTGGCACTGGCTGGCGCCCGCCCTCATGGCGTGCCTGTGGTGGGGACTGTTCGGCTTCCTCGCCAAACTCGGGTCGGCCGATGTCAATGCCTACGACATGCAGGTGCTGTTCACGGTGGGAACAATCCCCATCGCCATCTATATCCTGGTGCGCCGCGCAGGCATGCAGGCTAGCAACAAAGGAAGGTTCATCGGCGCGGTAATCGGCATCTTCGCCGGTGTGGGAGGAATCGCTTATTTCGCCGCAATGGCCCGCGGCAAGGCTTCTATTGTAGGACCCGTTACCTCTCTTTTTCCTCTGGTGACGGTGCTGCTAGCTACCACGTTGCTGAAGGAACGCCTGAACCGGGTACAGATGGCGGGCATCGTCCTGGCGCTGATATCGGCCGCGCTACTCGCCACCTAGGACACCAATGACCTGGCTCCTTGCCTCTCTCATCACCATCGCGCTATGGGGCGTCGTGGGACTGCTGCAAAAGCTCGGCTCCCAGCACAGCACTTCGAACAGCCTCATGCTGTGGACAACCGCAGGCTACTTACTTCTGTTGCCATTTCTATTCACTGATTCGCATCTGCTGTCATTACCCGCACGGGCCATTGTCGTCGGCGTGGCAAGCGGGTTGACCAACGGACTGGGTGCCTGGTCGCTCTACACTGCCTTCGAACGTGGCGCCAGGGCCTCCGTAGCCGTGCCGCTGACTGCGCTGAATCCGCTAGTGACGCTGGTGCTCGCGCTGCTCGTCCTGGGTGAGCGGCTCACCGCCACGCAGACCGCCGGAGTCGTCCTCGCGCTGATTGCTGGCGTGATGTTGTCCTATGAACCGGACGCAACGTAAGGAGCCCGATCGTGAACGTAGAATTGATCGCCGATTTCAATGACCTCTGCGGCGAGTGCCCCATCTGGGATAGCGCCTCCGCGTCCCTCTATTGGACCGATTGCGCCGGCTCCCGCTTTTATCACTACAACCCGCGCAATGGCCAAGCTGCCATCCTGCGTACCGGCGTGGAGGTGAATGGCTTCCGCTTCAACCGCAGTGGCGGCTTCGTCGTCTCCAACAGTTCCGGCGTCTGGTTGTGGCCGTCGCCCGATGCCGAACTGGTTCCGGTTGTGTCCCAAGTGGATGGTCGTCCGTGCCGTTTAAACGATTGCGCGGCTGATCCGGCTGGCCGCTTGTTGACCGGTTCGTTGTTCTACCATCCCGCCCATGATTATCCTCTCGGCCAGTTGATCAGCATTGGCACGAATGGCGTTGCAAGGGTGCTCGACGAAGGCTATCACCTCTCTAACGGCATCGCGTTCTCCCCCGATGGCTCGCTCCTCTATGCCACAGACTCGGTAAGCCGGCGAATCTACGAATACGACTACGACCTCAGATCGGGCACAGCTAGCAATCGCCGTGTACGGGTTCAGGTTCCGCGTGACCAGGGCGTGCCGGACGGATTGCGCGTGGATACGAGCGGCTTTCTTTGGTCGGCACAGTGGTACGGAAGTTGCGTCGTGCGGTATGACCCGGAGGGCACCGAAGAGCGGCGCATTCCGGTTCCCGCCAAGCAGACCTCCTGTGTGACTTTCGGAGGCCCCGATCTGACCACGCTCTACATCACCACAGCCGGCCTGTCGGAACCGATGCCGGTAATGCCGCCTGGCTACGACGCCGTGGAAGGGCAATTCGGCGGACCGTTATATCGCATCGAAGTTGAGATTCAGGGTCTGCCGGATCTTCCGGCGGACATCGTCTTGTGAGGGCACGATGAGTATTCCCAGAACAGGTATCGTGTTCGCGCTGGCAGTCGCGATCACGTGGGGGCAGCCGAAGTCCACGACGTGGACCGTTTCGCCCGACGTTGAGAAGAGCGTGCTGACGATCTCTCACGCCGCCTTGGGCGTGGTAATGAAGGACGTCAAATTGCACGTACGCGGTCCGGCCGGGCTCGTTCCCGTGCAGCGCTGGAAGATCGAAGACAGGGGCGAGGGAGAGTTTCTCCTCACCAGTGAATCGCCGCGTACGGGATGGAAAATCACGGTTCGCGATCAACTCCTGTCCATCAACACAACGTCGGATGCCGCCGTGCTAACGGCAAGCGTTCCGGCCGGTCCGCAACGCATCGTCGCCCGGCTGATGGACCCTCAGGGAACGCCAGTCGATTGGGTGGGCACCAATGAAGTGAAAGGCGGCTATGGGGGCAGTGAGACGCGTAACCGGTCTTTCTTGCCGCGCCGCAATCCCGACGTCCTCTACTTCTCCCTCGGTCAGGTATCGGGCAGCGAGTTTCATGCGCTGTTCGACCGGCGCACGGACACCGCCGTAGACTTCGGCCCCGGCTCCAACCTGAAGCGCAATCCCACCGATCCCGATCTTCTCGATCTCACTCTGCCGGTAGAGGGCAGCGTCACCGCGCGCGCCATTCCCGAATACTTCACCAAGGTGCTGGGCACGCCGTACTATGTCCCTTTCGACGACACAAAGTTCCGCCGCGCGCCCATGGTCTGGTCCAGTTGGACCAGCTATTACGAGGACGTGCGCGAAGAGGACATCGTCCGCAATGCCGACTGGCTGAGCGCCAACCTCAAGCCGTTCGGCTTCGAATACGTGCAATTGGACGACGGTTTCGATCGCGGACCCAAAGGGGAACACTACTGGATCGAAAACTGGGACAAAGAGAAGTTCCCTCACGGGCCGCAATGGCTCACTCAGTACATCAAGTCAAAAGGTCTGAAGGCGGGACTGTGGCTGGTCCCCAACGCCTACGCGGGCGCAGTGAAGGATCATCCCGACTGGTACCTTCGCGACCGCAAAAACGGCCTCATCCTCGACTACAACACGCCCTCGCTCGATACCAGTCATCCCGATGCATTGGCCTTCGTGCGGCGCATGTTCACCACTCTCGACAACTGGGGTTTCGACTACTACAAGTTCGACGGCGAGCACGCGCTCCCCCGCTACGTTCCTGCCATCGACCGCTACAAACTGCACGACCCCAACAGTGACCTGCTGGCGAACTACCAGCGGCGTCTTGCGGCTATCCGCGAAGTCCTGGGGCCTGATCGTTTCATTGAAGGATGCCCCGCCGGAACGCCGCTGAATGGCATCGGCTACTTCAACTCCTATTTCACCGGACACGATCTCTACAACACATGGCTCGGCATGTACCCCTTGTTCAGCTCCATCAACGCGAACGTGTTTCTCAATCACATCGTGGTCTACGTGATGCCCGGCGAAGGCTTGGAGCTGGGCCTTCCGATGTCCGTGGAAGAAGCGTCCAGGAAGCGGCCAAAGATTGTGATCGACACGGCGAAGACCCGTGAGACGCCACTCACTACTTTCGGTCTCAATGACGCCGAAGCGCGCACCCTGGTCACCTACGTCGCCCTCACCGGAGTCGCTTACCCTCTGGCCAGCGTCATGTCGGAACTTCCGGCCGAACGCGTCCAGCTCCTGAAGCAGACCATGCCCACCATGCCCATTCTTCCCGTGGACCTCTTCAGCCGCGGCACCGACATGCAGTGGAACACCTTCCAAAAGGAGCGCCCG
>JBDTMC010000036.1:0-28971 GCA_039934475.1 Bryobacteraceae bacterium
GCCCTCTTTGCTGGAGTTGCGGGTGATCATTCAGCACGCCTATGAGAGCACCTCCCTGAAACGGGAGTTGGAGAAGATGCGGCAGACGATCAGTGCCACCAGCCAATGTGATCGGTTGGTAGGGTCAAGCGGCCGGGCGCAAGTCGTGTACGAAAAGATACGCCGGGTGGCCGATCTCAACGCGTTCGTATTGATCACGGGCCAAAGCGGAACGGGCAAAGAGCTGGTAGCCCGGGCGATCCACAATATGAGTGAGCGGCGGGGAAGTCCGTTCGTGGCCGTATCTTGTGGCGCTATTCCGGAAACTTTGATTGAGGCGGAACTGTTCGGTCACGAAAAGGGCGCCTATACCGGTACAACGGGAGCCCGCGAGGGAAACTTGGAACATGCCGGTGAGGGGACTCTGTTCCTGGACGAAATTGGCGACCTCAGCCTTACCACGCAAGTGAAACTCCTGCGGGTATTGCAGCAACGCGAATTTACGCGGTTGGGGAGCAACCGGGTGCTCCCGCTAAAAGCCCGCGTGGTGTTCGCCACCCACCGAAATCTCGAAGAGATGGTGGAGCAGGGGACATTTCGACGCGACCTCTTCTTTCGAGTCAACGTCATGAGAATCCATGTGCCGCCTCTGTGCGACCGGACCGAAGACATCCCCATGCTGGCTCGCCATTTCGTTCAGCAGTACTCAGTTGCCTATGGAAAGCCCGTCAAGGACGTAGATCCAAACGCGATGGAGTTACTAGTTGACTACGACTGGCCCGGCAACATTCGCGAGCTGGAAAACGTAATACAGGGTGCCGTGATTTATGCCGACGGCGATACCATCACCGCTGCCGACCTGCCGGATACTTTGCACTCTCAGGAATACGGCGCCATCCCAATCGATGGCGGCAATGTCGATACCGGTAGCTCTTTTGAGGAGCAATTGCGGCAACACAAACTCGCCCTGGTGAACCGGGCGCTTGCCGAGTGCAAGGGGAACAAGACGCTGGCCGCCTCACGGCTGCAAATCTCACGGGCCTATCTGCACCGGCTCCTCCGGGCGGACACACTCAATGAGATTGTCGCCTAGTCCAACTCCTTCCCACCCCTTCGGACTGACCAAGTGTTTTCGGTTCCCGGTCTTTCTTGCTGTCGGGCTGTTTCTCATCACGGCACTGACGGTTCGGGACCGCTTCGCCGACCCGGATCTCTGGTGGCATCTCAAGGTGGGTGAAGTCATCTGGAACACCAGGTCAATCCCAACCGTCGATATCTTCTCATTTACCACCCACCAACACGCCTGGACACCCCACGAATGGCTGGCTCAACTGACGATCTACGGGGCCTATCATGCCGGCGGCTACACCGGGTTAATGGTCTGGCTGTATTCGGTTCCGTCGCTTGTATTCGTCGGCGTGTATCTGCTTTCCGCTCTCTATTCCGGCAACTCTAAGGTGGCGCTGCTAGGTGGGTTGACTGCCTGGCTGTTCGGAACCGTTAGTCTTTCCATCCGGCCACTCCTGCTAGGGCATCTCTTTCTGGTGGCCGAATTGCTTATCCTCCACATGGGTCGGAACCGGGACCGTCGCTGGCTATGGGCCCTACCGCCATTGTTTGCCCTGTGGGTCAACTGCCATGGATCGTACTCCTTTGGACTGATGGTTCTGGCTTGCTACGCCGTCTTGTCGTTCGTCACTTGGAGCTCCGGATCCGTGGCGTCCACCGCCTGGCTTCCTGACCGCCGCCGGACACTATGCGCGTCTTTTGTCCTCTCGAGTCTGGCGTTACTCGTCAACCCGGTCGGTTGGCGTCTTTTGCTGTATCCGTTCGACACGATGTTCCAGCAGCATATTGGACTCTCATCCGTCGCGGAGTGGCTACCACTGCCGATGAATGAGCCGCGCGCTATCGCCATGCTCCTGGTGGCCGCAGTCATTATCGGGATGGTGTTGCTCCGCCGCTCCGTCCTTTTCGTCGATGAACTGGCGCTCCTGTGCGCCTCAGGTGGTCTCGCTCTCCTTCACACGCGGATGCTCTTCCTGTTCGGGATTTTTGCCGCGCCGGTCCTGTGCCGTCTGTGCTCCGACCTTTGGGAAGGGTACGATGCGTCGCGCGATTCGCGAGTTGGCAACAGCGTTCTGATGTCGGTGGCGTTGGCGATCGTGATCCTTAGCTTTCCCACGGCACAGAATTTGGAGGGGCAGGTCCGCTCGAAGAGCCCCGTGGCGGCCGTCAATTATATTAGGGCCGCCGGCTTGTCCGGCAACATGGCGAACGAATACGAGTTCGGCGGGTACCTCATTTGGGCCTTGCCGGAACACAAGGTATTCATTGATGGCCGGTCCGACGTGTACGAGTGGACGGGGGTTCTGGCGCAATTCGCGCGTTGGATGACGCTGCAGGAAGATCCGGGAATT
The DNA here is from genome assembly GCA_039934475.1 of Bryobacteraceae bacterium. Classification (GTDB taxonomy): domain Bacteria; phylum Acidobacteriota; class Terriglobia; order Bryobacterales; family Bryobacteraceae; genus JBDTMC01. The sequence goes on from JBDTMC010000036.1 coordinate 2,400, forward strand.
CTACTGCGGCGCCATCACATCAACTACTGCCTACTCAGCGCCGGCAGTTCGATGGCCAATGTCCTGCCGCATTTGCCCGGTTGGCGCGAGGTCTATTCGGACAAGGTCGCAAGAGTCTTTACGCTTACCGCGCCTGGCAGCCCACGCGAGCCGTCGCCGGAAACAGACTCCGGATTGCCTCTGACGACGCGCTGAATGCAGTAACCCCACCTACTTTCCTGGTACGCAGCGCGTCTGCCGGAAGCAACGTTCGGATCTTCTCCCCATAGGCCGCGTATTCGGTTCCGGCAGGCAGCGGGAAGAATACAAATTCCTTGTATCGATCCAGGCAAAACTCGCTAACCAGTTGCGTGTCGCGTCCCTGCATTGCGAAGACTTTCCTCACGCCCGCCGAAGCTACCTCCGGATACTGAACCACGCGGAACTGCGGCAGATAGTACCCCGCATGCCGGTAGCCGAGGAAATGCGAATCGAAGCCAATGATCAGCGTGTCGCCGGCATTCAGGTTCGATTGGAAGTCTCTCGTAATTGCAGTCAGGTCGCGCTCGAAGTCCACAATGCTTTTACGGGAGCAGTAGAGCGGCGCGAAAAAGAAGACGGCGCAGTTGAGCGCCGCGCCCGCGAATAGCGCGGCCCACCGCAGGCGCGGGTATCGCGCCGCACAAAGAAAGCGGTGAACTCGCGCTGCCAGAAGAGCGAAGAGAGGCGGCGCTACCAGCAGAAGATAGCCGCTATTGACGAACAGAAGAAACACAAAGGAAAAGAAGCACAGGCCCGGCGCAATCCAGATCCAGATGAATCGAGTGCGATCTCTCGATGGCGACCCTTCGCTCCCACCCAGTCCGGCCAACGTAGACGAGCCAAAGCACAGGATCAGGATCCAGGCGATGGTAAAGACACGCGCGATGGCGGATGCCGGATCGTTCAATGCAGTTCTGCGTCCTGGGACCGTCACCCAGAGTTGCACCAAGGGTCTAAAGAAACCGGACACTCCCCCTGACGCCAACATCATGGGAACAGACCATGCGACGACCGTTCCGGACAGTGCCCCGAAACCGAGAAGCCGGTGTTTCCAGCCTACCCGGTAGATCGAGGCCAGCCACATCGGTCCGAGAAGTAATCCAGCCGATGGGCGGAACCCGGCCGCCAGTCCGAATGCGATGGAGGCCGGTATCACGAAGCTGGTGCTTCCCGAATAGACTCTCCAGCAGAGCCATCCCACCAGCGCGGAAAAGAACGCCTCGACGATATAGGTCAAAGCGACTGTGCCGTGAAACCAGCAGAGTGGTGAAAACAGGAACAGTAACACGGAGACAACGGCCTGGCCCCATCCGTACCACTCCTTGGTCAGGACATAGACCGCCCCAGCCGTAGCGCAACTGGCGGCGATACTCACCATCACCAGGGCATCATTCGCATCGCCGAAAAGGCCATTCACCAAGCGGCCCAGCATGACATAGAGAAAGTATCCCGGCGGATGAGGCTGAAACACCGAGGGATCGAAACGTTGTAGTGCAAGGCCGAAATCGACGCTGTCCAGGTCATAGAGCATGTGGCTCCGAAAGAGGAAGCGAGTCGCCGCCACCGCTGCAATCAAGGCTGCTAGAATCAGGCCGCGCCTCATATTTCCCGATTCGCTTTCTGCCAGAAGATGACGGTGAGCCAACAGATCGTCACCCAACACAATAGACCAAGGTAAACAACGGAACCGTACCACACGGGAGTGGCCGCCGAATTTGCCAGGTACCACGGGAATGCCTGCGCCGCACGGTTGTAATAAGAAAACAGGAACAGTCCGCTGGCCGCTTGGAAGTAGAGCGAATGGCGAAAGCGAAGCAGTGCAGTCCAAGGCGTCAGCCACGCCAAATACTGGACACCGAAGCCAGGGGTCAGGGCGACGAAGAGAAAAGTCAGCACGCCGAATTGCAGTTCCATCGGCGGGCGCCGTACCGCACGCAGGTTCATCCACGCTGCGCCTAACAGTAGCGCAACCAGCAGCAGGTACTTGGCGGTTCGGGCATACACCGGTAGGTCGTCCGCGGTCACGACAATAGCAGCGAATCTCGATAGTCCCCAGACCCCGGCTTGAGGAGTGTATCCAAAGACGTGACGCCAGATGAGAAGTGGGTCCTGCAGGATCAGCGGCAGCGACGCGGCGAGAAAGGCGCCTGCTGCACCCGCGGCGAATTGCAGTCGTTTACGGAACGTGGGGAGGAAGAGCAAGACCGCAGGTACAAACACTACCGGCATTATTTTGAAGTTCATCGCCATGCCAAGCGCGGCGCCCGCCAACCAGAAAGACTTTTCGGATGCGATCAAATACACACTCAGCAATACGAAGGAAACCATGACTGGGTCGGTGTTACCGTGGAACCCAGAGACTAGGAGGCACACTGGCGAGAGTGCCACCAGCAACAAGGTGCCCGGACGCAAGCCGTCCGTCGTGCGCCGCATGATGCCCACCAGCAGCAACACGCTCAACACATCGGCAAATGCGGAACTCAAGCGGAGCCAGAAGCGGAACGGCTGCCCCGAGACTGCGGCGAGTTGAGTCCACAGGGCCAGAATGCGCGTCATGAATGGCGGATGGTTGAACTCTTCCGAAAAGTAGGGGCCGCCTTCACGGTAGAGCACGGCACCCTCGCGGTAGAGCGTGGACGCGCCCTTTTGCTGCAACTGATCCGCGAACACTTCCCAGAACAAGACGTCAGTCGCGCCATAAGTCCGGCTGGCCAGCGTCACCTTCGCTGCGAACGAGAGGATGACTGCGGCTACAAGTGCTGCGATCGACCGCGAACTCATAAGCTCATCCGGCGCAATGTCATCGCAGTGCGCAGCATCGAAAACTGCACCATCCCCAGCGCCGCGATCAGCAGGGTCAGCACTTGAATCCCAGAGGCCAATGCGATCTCCTCCGTGATCCACGACGAAGCTAAAATCAACAGCCAGATCGCAGTGAACCAGCGTGACAGTTTGGTGTCACGGAACGTCGTCCACACACCCGACGTACCGATGATAGAGAGCGCAACGAGGATGGAATCGTACCGTGGCACGTAGACGTTCAGAAGCAATGTCCAGGTGATCGTCGCCATCCAGATTAGCGTACCAACCGACCGATGCGCCTTCGCGGAGTTCCACCAGAATCGAATCAGCGTGACAGCGGCCCAGCAGGAATATCCGTAGATGAGAACAAGGCCAACCCAAGAGCGGCCTCCGGCCACCAGCGAAGAGAACGATGTGAAGTCGACGTATTTGCGAAGCCGCAGGAAAGACTGTCCGTGCAGCCCTGTGGCGCCCTGTCCGAAGTGGAGCAGGAGCGCGCCGTATCCAGCCCACACGCGAGTACCCTCCGTCGCAAGGGTGAAGAGCCCCAGTGCGGCTGCTCCCACCGCGCATCCGAGGAGTGCACGGAAACGCCGGGTCACTACAAGCATCGGCAGAATCAGTAGCAGCAGCGGGGGCTTGTAAAGGCAGGCCGCGATTGCCAGTCCACTCAAGAAAGGGTGGCTCCTGTCCTCTTCCTGCATCGCCAGCGCCAGGGCGAAGAAGCCGATTGCCGAGAGCTGCCCGTTCACAAAGGTGTCGAAGGTGAACGAGAAGAAGGACAGTGCCAGGCAGAGAATGAGGGATCGCCGCGCCGGATCTTCGGGGAAGTAACGGCGCGTCGTGATCATAATTCCGGCAACGTACAGCGTCAGGCAAATGCCAAGCCAGATAGCATACGCCATCGGGTAGGGCAGCAGCGCCAGGGGACGAAACAGCGTGCCCACAAAGGGAGGATACGGAATCGGTCCATATTTGGCGTCCTTCAACGGATGCACTTCTGTGCACACTTGCTGTTGCAGGCCATATTCGTAGACGCGCTCCGCCGGATACTCATTGAGGATCCGGCCCATGGAGTAGAAATAGACGAAGTCCGAATCCGGTACTTGCTTCTGAAAGGCCGCAACCACGCATAGGGGCAATAGCAGACCGATCAGAAACAAACCCCAGCAAATGACGTTGAGTTCCTTCACATTGAGAGGTGGTCCAAGGATGCGACGGAGCCATTCCTCACGCGGCCGGCGAAGCCCTGCTGCCGGCTGAGCCTCGTGCACTTCGATCATGGCTGCGCAGACACCGCGGGCCGCGCCGTCCACATCCGCGTGAAGGTGCCGCGCACTGTGCTCTCCGAAGGAGCCTTCCTTAGTAGAGTCCAAACCGCGGCCACGATCGTGCCGCAGGCCAGCAGTTTCAAAAGGAAGGGGCTTATCAGCAAATACGGAGTGAAAAACCGGATAGCGACCAGCCAGCCGAGTACCATGCCGAAATTCGCAGCGGCCCACCGTAGTTGCCCTTTCGCCGCCAGCGTTGCAAAACAGGCGAAAGGAACGGCGACAACGAGGTCAATGACATAGTGCTCAAACGCCAGCGTCGCCCCCACTGTCCCGACGAGGTACAACCAGGCGAAGGCCCGTAACCATTTTCGATTGGCCACCAGCATCACAAAGAGCAAAGCCGTTGAGACATGCAGTGACGGAATCGCATTCGGCCAACCACTCAGCTGTACCAGGGCGGGCTGCACGTCCGGAGTCCCAAACGGAAACATGGCTCCGAAGGCGTGCCTGGGGCCTCTTCCGGGAACGATCAGGTATACGATCGGGCCCGTGAAGAACGTGATCCCATACGACGTTAACAGACGCGCGGCACGGGACCGGTCCACGTACAGATGAAGCCAGTACTGGGCAAACATCACGAATACAAGGGACTGATAGACGCAGTAGAGTGCGGTCCGCTGCCAGTCGTTGAAAAGTCGTGCCACAACGAATGCCGACAGGCCCAGTCCGCGGTCGATCAAATACAGAAAGTAGTCGAACTTAAGCGGCGTTCCCTGACTCTCCGCCTCCATCACCCACTCCGAAAGGGGTCCAAACAGCAACACCGCGATTGTCAGCAGAAAGAGGCGCGGCGCAATTTCGGTTCGCGGGCGGAAGTGCATCCACAAGCAAAGAGCGAACAGGCTGAGAACGCCGGCGATTCCCGGGTTCGCGAGCACGGTCAATATCCGTAGGACTCCGCTCACGTCGGCCGCCTGCCGTAAATCGCATACTGCCCGCCCAGCGGGATTCCAGTCAACATGCCTTCTACCCAGCCAAAAACACGGTATAAAGCTTCGGGCAAGTAGAGAAAGTAGGAGCGATCCTGAACCTCCACCCCTGCCTGCTGAAGTAGGGTGCGTGCCTCCGTCAATGGCAACAGGACAGCCTCTGCGTCTACTGGCGTCCTGCCCACAATCCATCGCGTCATGGGGTTAATCGGATTGTGTTCGATGATGCAGAACGTGCCGCCCGGCCGCAGCACTCTCACCACTTCCCGTGTCAACGCCACGCGTTCTTCCACAGGAACGTGGTGATAGACACACACCGCCGTCACCAGATCGGCGGATTGGTCTTCAAAGGGAATCCTCCTTGGGTCTTCCTGAACGCGCACATCCACGCCGTCCACCTGTGCCAGCATCTTCGCCGAGGGGTCGCAGCCCGCAACACTACCCACGGAATTCCGCAATAGCCCGAGCAACTCCCCTTTGCCGCACCCGATGTCAAGGTAAGCCGAGTCTGTCAAGCTGATGCCGCGCTTCCGAAACCGGTCCAGAATCAAGTCTCGCTTCCGCGTATGGAAGTACATCGACTCATGCGACGAGAACAGGTCCCGCACAGGGTTCTTGATCAACTTGTCGTAGCTCTCCGCAAACTCGTCAAACTCGGGTTTCATCACCACCTCATTTTGAGTCGATGGTATCATCCGGGTTCCCTCTCACGGCTTGAAGTACTGCTTGCTTTGAAGGGTAAGTGGAGACGCGCACCGGTATCGTGTCCGGTTCGATCAACCACACTTGACGGTCCTTGAAGTAGTCGCATAACTCCTGGTCACGCTGGGGCGACATTGCCCGCGCCCACACCACTTTGGCCGAATCGATATCGGCGGCATTGTAGACCCAATCATCGATCGGACTGTGGTTCTTGGGGTACCGCACGATGGCCAGTTGCCGGCCCGGTTCGGCGCCCAGGCGTGCCTCCACGGCGGCTCTCGAGAGACCCAGGCTCTCCGTGCCGTACCACATCGCCGGCGACCGTTCGAACCTCAGCCCTAAGGGCTGTCCGGCCAGTCTGATCCCGCAAAGCAGGACACACAGCACTGGAATCACCGTCACCAGCGTCGATCCCAACGGCTGGCCCGCGATGCGCACCGTCCGTAAATGACGCATGCACTGCAGTAAAAGAGCATAGAGGATGCAGGTCATCGGCGCAAAATAGTGCGGCATCACAAAGGCATTCGCGAACGAACCCAGCAGCAAGACAAATCCCGTCAACAGGAGGAATCGCATACGGCGGTCACGCAACACATTGGGGATCATCACCAGCGGGATGATCAGAACAACTCCATAGAAGAAAAACAGCACGACGCCAAGCTTCTTCGCGACCGAGCGTAGAAATCCAGGCAAAGTCTTTGCTGCTTGGAATACCGGCAATTCGACGGTGAGATAAAAGTCTCGCATCACGGGGTGCCGGTACTCCGGCTCACTGGCGATCGTGTTCCAGAGGAATACGGGCGACACAGCGTATGTGGCGCGATTGGTTTTGTACGGGAGCGTGAGCGGATTTCCAAAGACCGACCAATCGTAGTAAGCGAGGCCTCCGGCCAACAGCGCGCCTACGACAAGGAGCGGCAGGGCTACCTGCAGAGCCGTTTTTCGAATGTGAGGGCGAGTTGCGCCGGCGATCCACTTCACCAAAACCAGGGCAACGGGTATAGCCAGCAGGAATCCCTCATAGGGACGGCTGTTTGCCAGAACCGCGAAGCCGATTCCAAGAATCACCGACATTCCCACCGCGGGCCGGCGCATCAATCGCGGCAGCGCGCCAAGTACCAGCGCCGCACCCAGCGCAGCAAGCGCCCCGCCGTAGTAGCTGTTGATCCAATAGCTGAAGAGGCCCAAACGCATTACCGCCAGCAGCCCGCCTAAGAGCGCCCACCCGGGTGGAAGCCATGCCTGCAGCATCCAGCAGATCGCCGCGCACATGAGCGAGGCGGCAATAGCGACGCCGAACCACGGATGGCCGAACAACACCTTGCCCGCCGCCAGAACTAGACCCTGGCCGGGGAAATACATGGACATATAAGTCGGCTGCTGATCTACGTGGAAAGTTTCGAAGTGCACCCACATCGGATGCGTGGGATTGGTTAGACGGCCGGAAGCAAATGTATCGCTGGCCAGCAGATAGCTGAACTCGTCATGGACGAACGGTGCGGGAATGGGCGCCAGAGGCAGTATCGACAATCGCGCTACGACAGCGACCAGCGCCACAATCAGGACAGACAAACCCTGTCTCGCTGCTACCTGGGGGAATGCTTTCCGGACGCGTGCTAGCCACGCTCCACGCACTCGCCCAATCGCTAGCGACGCAACCAACGTCAATACAGCTACTGCGGCCTCCAGGACAAAGAAGGATAATCCGCCGCCGTTCATCCGCGCGTCCCTCCCTGGGAAGAACACACACACGCCTTCTGGCTGCTGGTTGTCGGCGCTAGTCTCATTGATGGACCCTCATACCGTCATGCAATTTCTCGTCCAATCCCTAAAATTGCTGGTACCTTAACCGCCAAAGGCCCATCAGGACGGTTATCAATAAGACGGTGTATACGGCCCTTCACTCCGCGGCCGCGAGTCTGTATACAAGGGGTCACACCGCGTCGGGCAGAATAGAACAATTCGTTGATTTCAAATCCAAAATTGCAATGGTTCCGGAATTGCATATAGCAAGCCGTCCCCACTAGGGACCAAAACTTGAAGGAGCATCGAATGCAAACTTTCCTCTTGAATCTTTATCGTGACGAACAGGGCCAGGACCTGATTGAGTACGCCCTGGTTGTCGCGCTGATTGCCTTCGCCGCGGTATCCGGCATGAACACGGTGGCCACGAAGATCAACACTGCCTTTTCGAACATCGGCACGAAGTTGACCACATACACCACCTAGTCCCTTCAGGTAAGGCGGGACTGGGCGGGAGGGCAATTGCTTGGTCCCTTTATTGCCGGGATGGCTGTATCTTCGAGCGGGTTCGCGGGGCTGGAACTCGTAGTGTTCTGGGCCGAGATAACGACGAGGCATAAGGATGAAACATTTTTTAAGGAATCTGATCCATGACGATCAGGGCCAGGATCTGATCGAGTATGCGCTGGTGGTGGCTCTAATTGCTTTTGCGGCGGTTTCAGGAATGAATACGGTAGCAACCAAGATCAACACCGCGTTTTCCAATGTAGGCGATAAAGTATCGACTTACATCACCTAGATCAGCAGGTTACCGAGCCGCGACCGTGAGGGAGCGGTTTTCAGCACAACCTGCTAGCGCGCCTCTGGTCAGGGGCGCAATTGGCAGCCGGCGCCGCGCCGGCGGAGTTTGATGTCTTAGCTTTTGCATGGTGGCCCAGTGAACTTGAGATACCCTTCGGAGAACGACACAATTCGGGTGAACACCCCATCGGTGATACTCATCTGCCCAGATGACACCAGGCGGGGAACACTTTCTCAAGCGCTGCGAACGCAGCAGGCAACCATGGTGGGCGAGTTCAGAAACTACCCTGCACTCGCCCAGCTTCAAACGTCAACCGATCTCGCTTGCGACGTGTACGTGATCGACATCGACACCGATCCGCATGTTGCCTTGGACCTGGTGGAAGGTCTCAGCGTTCAGGATTCTTCGGTCACCGTTATGGTCTCCTCAACCAAGGATGATCCTGACGTGCTGGTACGGACGATGCGTGCCGGCGCCCGCGAATTGTTGCGCCACGACATCTCGGCGCCCATCATTGCAGAGGCGCTCATTCGCGCTGCCGCGCGCCGTAATGAGAAGGCTCGTCCAAAGAGGACGAGTGGCAAAGTCATCGTGTTCTGGGGCGCCAAGGGTGGTGTCGGGGTCACCACCCTTGCGAGCAATTTCGCCGTTGCCCTGAGGGGTGAGTCGGAACGGGAAGTCGTGCTTGTGGATTTCGATGTACAGCTTGGAGACGTCTCGGTCTCTTTGGGCATCAAGCCAAAATTCACCCTCCAGGATGCACTGACCGACACGCAACGCCTCGATCGCGATTTTGTGTCTACCTTGCTCTCCGATCACGTCTCCGGTGTCTCCGTGCTCTCCGCCGCGGACGAATACAATCCTTCGCGGACTGTTCCCACGGAAGGGTTCGATCAGTTGTTTCGCATCCTTCGCGACGAGTTTCCTTATGTCGTGGTCGATGCCGGCCCTTGCCTGGGAGCTAGCGCGGAGGCCCTCATGCGTGTCGCCGACATGATCTATCTGGTCGCCCAGATCGATGTACCGGCAGTGCGGAATGCCCAGCGGATGCTCGCCTACATGGAACGTATCGGACTGCAGCGCGTCGAGGTAATCTTGAACCGCTTTGAGGCGCGGAAGGTGGATATCGACGACCAATTGCTGACCAAGGCGCTGGGCCTGCATCCGAAGTGGAAAGTGCCCAACGACTTTGCAGCGGCTCGCCGTGCGCAGAATACCGGCAAGCCCTTGATTCAGGAGAAGTCCGTCGTGTCGAAGGTCATTATCGAGATGGCTCGGGCTACCAGCGGCCTTGCGCCCGTGAAAGAGAAGCGAAAGGCATTCGGCCTCTTCGGATGAGTTAGACGGACTCGAACATGGATACAGTAACGCTCGAACAAACGAAACTCGACGTCCATAAGATTCTGCTTTCACAGTTGGATCTTAGAAGACTCGCCGGAGTCAATAGCGGCCAGGCAAAGGAAGCCGTCGGCACCCTCATTCAAGACATCATGACGAAGGAGCGTGTGCTCCTGAATGGCACCGAGAAGGAAAAGATCACCAAGGAACTGCTCGACGAGGTGTTCGGCCTTGGGCCTCTAGAGCCCCTACTTAGCGACCCGACCATCTCCGACATTCTCGTCAACAGCAGCAACATGATCTTCATCGAACGGCGTGGCAAACTGCAGCGCGTCGATGTGAAATTCCGGGATGACCGCCATTTGATGCAGATCATCGACAGAATCGTCGCCGCGGTAGGGCGCCGTATCGATGAGTCCTCGCCAATGGTGGACGCCAGGCTCGCCGACGGTTCGCGCGTCAATGCAATCATTCCTCCGCTCGCTCTCGATGGACCGTCCCTTTCTATTCGGCGCTTCGGAACCAGTCCCTTAATGGCTGAGAAGCTGATTGAACTGAAATCTCTTTCTCCGGAGATGCTGGAAATACTCATGGCTGCGGTCAAATCGCGCATTAGTATCCTCATCTCGGGCGGCACGGGCGCCGGCAAGACGACGTTCCTTAACATGCTTTCCCGGTACATTCCGGAATCGGAGCGCCTGGTCACAATCGAAGACGCTGCTGAGTTGCAACTGGAACAGCAGAATATCGTCCGCTTGGAAACCCGCCCGCCAAACGTGGAAGGCGCCGGGGCCATACGCCAGCGGCAGTTACTGATTAACAGCCTTCGTATGCGGCCCGATCGCATCATCCTTGGCGAGGTCCGCGGTGAGGAAGCGTTCGACATGCTGCAGGCGATGAACACCGGTCACGAAGGATCTATGGCCACCATTCACGCCAACACATGCCGTGACGCCATTGCCCGCCTGGAATCCATGGTCGCTATGGCGAACTTCAGCCTGCCCGATAAGGCCGTCCGCCAGCAGATCGCAGCCGCGATTGGGATCGTGGTGCAGGTCTCCCGCATGAGCGATGGAACCAGAAAGGTTACTAACATCGCCGAGATCACCGGAATGGACGAAGAAGTCATCAGCATGCAGGATATCTTCTCCTTCGTCCGAAAAGGGATTGGGCCGAACGGCAAGGTTGTCGGCTCGTTCCAACCCACTCGGATTCGTCCTAAATTCATGGAGAAGCTCCGCATCGCGGGCATCCTCCTGCCCGCGGACCTCTTTGAGCGCTCGATGGAGGTCTCCTAACAGGAGTATTCCACCATGTCAATGATCGCTATCATTGTCTTCGTCACGGTCTGCATCGTTGTGGCTCTGTTCTATGTCGCCACGAATGGCTCCAACAAGGAAGTCCGGCAAACATTGGAGCGGCTTTCCACCCTCGCCATGGAGACCGCAAATCGCGCGGTCCGGGACGAGGTTGTCGACATTCGCCGCCAGGAGCTACTGAGTCAAATTCCCTGGCTGAACCGGATACTACTCAAGATCTCAATCGCACCCCAGGTGCGCCTGCTCCTCTACCAGGCCGAGTCCTCGTGGACGGTGGGTACGCTGTTTTCGATCTGCGGGTTGATGGGACTCGCCGTCTGGTTCGGAGTACAGCAGCGGACGGGAGCCGCCTTGCTTGGCTTAGCGTTGGGCGCCGGCGCATCGACACTCCCTTATCTCTTCGTGCTGAAGAAGCGTAGCATGCGGTTTAACAACTTCGAAGAGAAACTTCCCGAGACGCTGGATTTGATGGTGAGCGCGCTACGGGCCGGCCACGGCCTGATCTCCGCCCTCGGAATGGTTTCCAAAGACGCACCGGAGCCGATTCAAAAGGAATTCAAGCAACTCTTCGATGAACAGAACTACGGTCTCGAGTTGCGCCTCGCGATGCTCAACCTTGCCCAACGCGTACCCCTGCACGACGTGAAGATCATGGTCACCGCCATTGTTATCCAGAGGGAGAGCGGCGGAAATCTGGCCGAAATTCTGGACCGCTGCGCCTACCTGATCCGTGAGCGCTTCCGCCTCAAGCGGCAGATCAGCGTGCATACCGCGCAAGGCCGGCTTACCGGTTGGATCCTCGCGATGCTGCCTGTTGTCCTGGGCCTACTCGTTTACTTCGTGAATCCGGACTATATCAGCATTCTGTGGAAGACCGACGTCGGTCTTCACATGATGTACGCCGCGGCCATCATGACATCGATCGGAGCGTTAATCATTCGGAAGATTGTGTCCTTCCGTTTCTAACGTTGAACCATGAATCCGATATACATCACATTCCCGGTTGTCTTCGCGCTGGTGGCTGGTGTTGGGCTCTTTCTCTTCTACCGCCCGGACACCCGGAGGCGTCTGACTAAGGTCTTGGAGCCAGTCAGTCAGGCCGGGGACGTGGAAAGGCCGGAGAAACCGAAGCGCCGGCCGGTTGAGACTATTACCGCTCCGTTCAAGAACATCCTGCCACGCAGCGCACGCGAAGTCACCGTTGTCCAGAAGCGGCTAATCCGTGCGGGTTACCGGGATCAGTCTCATCTGAATGCCTTCTATGGCGCGAAGGTTGCGGTACCTCTCGTGCTGGCCGCGCTCGCGACGGCTGCCGGACTCTACGAGTATGGAGTCTTCTTCGCGTACGGAATTTCCTTGGGACTTGGCTTCCTGGTGCCGGATTTCTGGCTCGGAAATCGCGTCGCCGCCCGTCAACTAAACCTGCAATTGGCGCTGCCGGAGGCTTTGGACCTGATGGTTATTTGTGTCGAGGCAGGCCTCGGTCTCGACCAGGCTATGTTTCGCGTCACCGAGGAGATCAGGCTTGGCCAACCTGCGTTGAGCGAGGAACTCTACATCGTCCAGTTGGAGCAGCGCGCCGGAATGTCGCGTATGGAGTCATGGAAGAACCTGGCAGAGAGGACCGGCGCACCCAGCATCCGCGCTCTTGTTGCCACCCTCACGCAAGCCGATGCTTTCGGAACAAGTGTGGCGAAGAACCTGCGGGTCTTCTCTGAGACACTCCGCACCCAGCGCCGTCAGCAGGCAGAAGAGAAGGCAGCGAAGACGACGGTGAAGTTGGTCTTCCCGCTGGTGTTCTGTATCTTTCCCTCTTTGTTTGTTGTTGTTGTGGGCCCGGCGGCTGTTTTGATCCTGGATGGATTTGCGAAGTTCGGTAGTTGAGAGGTCAGTTGGCAATACAGATTACTTGGGGAGGACAGGAAATGGATAACACAACTCTGATTCGGATCGTGGCTGGTATCTGCGCGGTCATCGTTTTAATTACTCTGGTTCAGCGGCGGCGTAGCCGCGCGGAATAGCAGTCCCTCTAGCGGACCTTACCGAGTCGCGACCGTGAGGGCCCGGATTCTGCCACGGATTGCTGTCGGATTCGCTTCACAGACGCGGCCTGGCTGGTGGATGAAAGCTCGGCCGCGATCGAGATCCTAGGTTATTTTGGCTCGCAGTTAGATACTCGGGAGCCATCACGAAATGGAAATGAAGAAGGCGTGCCGGAAGACACGTAGGACATAGGAAAACAGAATGGAAAACATCGTTATTATTCGGTTGGTCTCAGGCATCTGTGCACTGATTATTTTGGTCACATTGATTCAACGCCGCCGGAGCAACGCCGAATAACAGCCGGCCTTGGTCGGCGACTTCCGCAAACGTATTATCAGTACAAAAACATAAGGAGACTCGTAAATGGATAACACTACTCTCATTCGATTGGCCGCCGGTGTTTGCGCCGCCATTGTCTTGATCATCTTGATCGCCCGCCGGAAGAAACAGACTGATTAGTCTGTTAGCTGCTGGCTTTCCGTTGCCCGGAGGCAACAAATGAAACTTTCATGCGTTACAATTCCGCCGGTTAAAGGGATTGGTGGGCGACTCATTCGCACCCTCGCGCCAATAAGGCCGGGTACCCGGCGGAATCCCGATGGTGAGCCCGTTCGGGGGCTCTCAGGGAACGCTTACAATCCACAGTGCGCCGTGCAACCACCTCGCGCTGAGGCGTTTTTCAGGAGGTCGGACACGTGAGCGCGAGCATGTACGCACTAAATATAACTCGCCAGTCATTCCTAAGTCTGGACGTAACTGTGGCCGACACTCAGTGGGCCAGATTGCGCGGTCTCCTGGGCCGCGCCCGCCTGAGGCACGACGAAGGGATTTGGATTGTCCCGTCACAGGGCATCCATACCATCGGAATGCTCTTTCCCATAGACGTGGTCTACTTGGACGCCAATTGCAGGGTTGTTTACCTTGAAGAACAAGTCAGGCCGATGCGTATCACATCGGTACGTTTAGCATGTCGCAGTGTCTTGGAACTGCGTCCCCGGACTATCTATGCCTCATCCACTAGGGTTGGCGATCAACTGCTGATCTGCACGCCCGGGGAGATGGAAGCTTACTGGCGATCAATTGGTCAAACTGAGGAGACTCTCACCACGAAGAGAGGGTAGCTGTGTTCTCGGGATTTCGAGACTGAATATGTGCATGCACACAAAGAAGGTGATTGGTTGGTTGCGAGGGGAACCGCAGGACCGTCGCAGGGCGGGACGCTACGAGTCGCCAGGACTCTTCGCGCACTATTATAACGGTGAAGAACCCGTTCAACAGGCAATCTTAGATGTTAGCTCCGGCGGCGCATTTATCAAGTCATCTGAAAGACTCTATCCCAAAACTGTCATCCGCCTGTTACTCCATGCCGGGGAGGACCCAGCCGCGGTCGAAGAGGACGCCACAGGACTGGTTTTACACGCCACTGTGACACGGGTCACGGCAGCCGGTGTCGGCGTTAAGTTTCTTTTCCTCAATGAGCGGCAGAGGCAAGAGTTCCGGAGCATACTTCGAGGCTATATAACATCAGGCGGCACTCCCGCTGTCGGACGCAGGGGTGAGCGTGGCCAGTCCATTCTCGAATTCGCCCTCTGCCTGCCTTTGCTCTTGCTTATCGTGACGGGAATAATGACATTCGGGATCGCCCTCAACAACTACCTCCAGTTGACGGGCTCTGTCAATATCGGTGCGCGCCTTCTTGCCGTTAGTCGCGGCCAGACTACAGACCCCTGCTCCTTGACTTCGACCGCGGTCTCGCAGGCGTCTCTGCTCACTGCGGCAAGTTTGTCGTACACATTCGTTCTAAATGGGACAACGTACACCGGGACAACGTGCAGTAGTGCGAGCACTACGACCGGGGCGGCTGGGAAGTTGGTGCAGGGTGCATCGGCCAAAGTAAAGGCCACGTATCCCTGCAACTTGTCAGTGTTTGGAGTCAATTACGCGCCGAGTTGTACTATGACGGCGCAAACAACGGAGATTGTTCAATGAGTCAGAAGGTCAAACGCACTCACGCTCAGCCGGGCCGCGGTAGGCGCGGGCAGGTATTGGTTGTCGTTTTGCTGGGAACTGTGATGCTTCTCGGCTTCACGGCTTTTGCGCTTGATTTCGGCCGCCTCTATATTGCCAAGGCTCAACTTCAAGCCTCCACCGACGCCGCCGCGCTAGCGGGTGCCGCCGTCTTGCCGAACGGTGGGTCCGCAGCGACAACCTCCGCTACAACCTACAGCGGTGTGTCGGGGAACCAGAACTCCTATTTCCTGTCTGGCGTCACGATGTCGTCAGGTTATCCTGTCACGAAGTGCCTCACCGCCCTCGCGAACCAGGGCGTTGCTTGTATCTCCAATGCCAACGCCATTCAGGTGAAGCAGGAAGTCACCGTGCCGATGACATTTGCGAAGCTTGTGGGCACCAGTTCGGTCAAGCTAACGGCGATGGCGACCGCCGCGATGAGGGGTGCCGCCTATGCCCCATACAATGTCGCCATTGTCGTTGATTCCACGGCCTCAATGAATAGTTCGGATGGCGGAACGAATTGTGCGGGTACCAAGGAAGCCTGTGCATTGGCAGGCGTGCGCAGCATGTTGAGCGCGCTTTCGCCCTGCGGAGCTAGTCTATCCAGTTGTGGCGCCGCGACGAACGGCCAAGTGGCCAATTCAGTGGATGAGGTTAGTCTGTTTACGTTTCCAGCCGTGACATCGGGAACGGTTGCCAGGGATTACACGTGCAGTTCAAGCGCTCCCTCAATCTCGCAGTATCCAACGGCTTCCCCCTACACCATCGGCGGCACAGCTGCCTACCAAATTGTCGGTTTCTCAAGCGACTACCGCACGTCAGTGGGAGCTAGTTCTCTGAATGTCGCGTCGAAGCTCGTGATAGCCGGAGGTGGAAAAGCGAATTGCCCCGCCAACCCGCCGGGTCTGCAGGTGGTGGGCGGCAAGGGGACTTACTATCCCGGAGCCATTTATGCGGCGCAGAGTGCCCTCGCTGCCGCGAGTACCGCACGGTCGAATACGCAAAACTTACTTATCATTCTAGGGGATGGTGATGCCAGCGCAAGCGCATCGAACATACAGGGCCCCTTGAATGACTCGGGCGGTAGCTCCGGGACCTACCCGTCTTCCAAGAAGCAGTGTGGGCAGGCGGTGACGGCTGCCCAGTACGCTACTGGCCAGGGAACGAAAGTATATTCAATTGCCTACGGCGCGCCTACATCTGGCTGTTCGACCGGAGATACGATTACTGCCTGCCAGACAATGCAGCAGATGGCTTCCACGACGAACAATTTCTTTAGTGATTCCACCTCGAAGACCGGAGGATGCAATTCGACTCGTTCTGTTTCGAGCCTGACCTCGATCTTCCAGGTCATAGCGAGTGATCTCACGGTCGCGAAACTGATTCCGAATAACCTTCAGTAGGCCATTGGTTAGAGATCACCGATCAACAGCGGTCGCGCTGCCACTGGTGGCGCGGCTACTCGTCCCCCGGGTCGCTGTCCCCAAACGTAGTCGGGCTGTTGATATAGGCTAAGCGGCTTCCTTTGGAATGATCAATAGAAACTCCACCCGCACCGGCTGACCGCCCTTGCTCGCTGGCCTCAGCTCCCATTGCGACAAGGCGTCAAGAAGCACATCGCGGTAGTGCGGGTCCGTCGCCTCCGGGAAAGATAGGTCGGCAAACCTCCCCTCGATATTTACCATTCCATGTACTGCCAGATATTCGAAATGGGCATTGTCAGGGATTGGCGGTCTCACGATGACAAAAGGATACGGGGCCTCCAGCGGCGAAGCGCCGCCCACTGGCTTAATAGTGGGGACGGCATCGTGCGGCACGCAATACTGCAGAATCCAATCTTTGTGAGTTCCCACTTTTACGTATACCGTATAGACTAATCGCCCACTGAGCGTAGCCGGTAGATCGGCATACGGACCGGATGTCGAGGAACCGGTCACCACCACCGCGAACCTCCCGTCTTTGGGGCGGACGGTCCGAATCATCCCCGGGGGATCTACCACGGCCGATGGGGGCTCCGACGGAGCGGTCTCAATCGGTCCAGAGCCACCAATCTGGCTAACCGGCGGAACGGTCATATATTCGGATAATCTCGGAGGATTGTGGCCGAAGGCAATGACGTGCACTGGTTCGCCCGGCAGGCTTTCACGTGCCCCCGCCTTGGCCGGTGCGTTATTGGCGCTGCCCAGTAGGGTGGTGGAGGATAGTGCGCGAAGCAACTCCGGCTTCAACATTGGCTCAGGCGCCGAGAAGTTCACTTCGGCCAATGCCACTTCCTTGTTTGGCGCCTCCAGGCTGGGCGGCGCATTGAGCTGCGTAACGTCTTTAGTAATCGGTCGCGCTGCCGGTTCCACAAATGCCTTTGATGGTCGAAGCGATGGTGAAGGTGTCCAATAGGCAAGCTGTTGGATCATGAAGAGCTGGCCCTCTAGCGGTCGCTTTGGCTGAAGAAGCGTTACCTTCAGTGGCATCCTTGCGGACGGCACCGGCGGTGTATATAGCATGGTCAACCGGACATGCAACCGGAGAGGAGGGACGGCCCGAGCCGTTCGGATACTCTGCGATTCGTCGAACTGGCTGAGAAAAAATCCAAGCGGCGGCACCATGAGTAGCGCCGCAACGTGGACTCCGAACGAAAGCAGCACTGGGGCCCATGGACGGAAAGGGGCAAGCGTAGTGCCCAGGAAGAGAGCCGGCCTCACGGGCGCTGCTGGTTTAAGGTGCAACTGAATCATTCTGTAGGTCTTGGGAGGACTTTGAGAACTACCGCACTTGGGTTGCCAATCGCGAGAAGCAACCCAATCGGCGCGCCGGGAAAGCCACTGTATACGCTGAGCCACTTAGGCGGCCACGTCATGTATACAGGTGTTCACAAGTGTCCGTGCAGAGGATCCGGAATCAGGCCGCGAAACTCTGATTCCATAAGGGATACTTGCCTGGCATCAACTTGGTCCGTCGATTGCTTATAACTGGCCGAGAAGAGATAGCCGTAATAAAGCCGAAGCGGCGGTTAGAGTGCATAGAGTTCGCTTATTACGCGACCCGGGGAGCCGGGAGCAGTTTCATGAACACAAGATTACTTACTGTCATCGCCCTCGCCTTGGGGGTCGCCTCGGCGGCTACATATCTGGTCAATCGCATGATCGAGAACAGACTGGTTGCCAGTGCAACCGGAAATGCTACGCCGGTACTCCTCGCCGGACGGAACATCGAACTAGGTTCCATATTGAAGAATGAGGATCTAAGAGTTGGGGAGTGGAAAGGTCCCGTGCCTGCGGGCATGGCAGTCAAAAAAGAGACTCTCCTCGGACGGGGTGTGGTTTCCACGCTCTACGAAGGAGAGCCAATTATGGAGAATCGACTGGCGCCCGCCGGCGCAGGTGGTGGTCTTGCTGCAACGATTCCCGCGGGCATGCGTGCCTGCGCGGTAAGAGTCAACGATGTAGTCGGATTAGGTGGCTTTGTGGTGTCCGGGATGCGTGTCGATGTTCTCGTTGGCGGTACTCCGCCAGGAGCCGCGGCCGCAGGAGAGGGCTCAAAAGTAAAAACAGTACTTCAGAATATTCAGGTCCTCTCCGCCGGCACCAATTATCAAAAGGACAACGAAGGTAAACCCCTTCCAGTCACAGTAGTCAACCTGCTGGTTACCCCCGAGCAGGCGGAAGTGCTCAGTCTGGCGAGCAATGAGACTCGCATCCAGTTGGTCCTAAGAAATCCCCTTGACACTCAGGTTGCCAAAACAAGCGGCAGTGAGATGTCGAGTTTGTTTGGCGACAGCAAACCGGCGCCGGCGCCCCGAACGTGGACTGCGCCGGTTGCCAAACCAAAGGTCACTCCTCCACCGCAGAAGGAGACTGTCACGATCCCCGCGCAATTGATCGAAGTGATCAACGGCTCGCATCGAACAGAGGTGAAGGTCGACGTTACTCCGGAGGGCAAGAAGTAATGGCACGGATGCCTCGCGCAACGATCATTCTGCTCGTCGCGTCCTTGTCGGTCTTTGCCGCCGGGCAGGCTCCGGCGGACCAAGCCGAAGGGGCGGACTCGCCACACGAGCTGTTCCTGACCGTGGGCAAGTCTGTGGTGGTAAACAGTAGTGCCCCGATTGAACGTGTTTCCGTTGGCTTTGGTGAGATTGCCGAAGCCACTCCTGTCGGTTCGCAAGAGGTCCTGATCAACGCCAAGGCCCCCGGCGAAACCACAATGATTCTCTGGGAGAAAGGCGGCCGCAAGCTCTTCTTTGAGATCGCAGTGAAGCCGAGTACCCTCACAGCAAAAGGCAAGCTGGAAGCAGTACGACGCGAAATGAAGAAGGAACTTCCGGGCCAGAACATCAATATCAGCTTTGAGAACGAAATGGCTTTTGTTCGCGGAAGTGTGAAAGATATCACCAGCGCCGACCGCGCCATGGCGATTGCAGGCTCACTCGGCAAGACAATCAATCTGTTGTACGTTGACGTTCCACCGGCACAAGAACAGATCCTCCTTAAGGTGCAGTTCGCCAGCGTGGACCGTAATGCCAGCACGGAATTGGGATTGAACATCATAAGCACCGGCGCCACCAACACGTTGGGAACCATCGGCACACAGCAATATGCGCCGCCCAAGCTTACGACGGGTCCAACCACTGTTACGCTGAGCGATGCGCTAAACCTCTTTCTCTTCCGTCCCGATTTGAATCTGGCAGCCACGATTAAGGCGCTGCAAGCGAAATCGCTGTTTGAGATCCTTGCCGAGCCCAATGTTCTGGCCCTCAACGGAAAGCAAGCCAGCTTCCTAGCGGGCGGCGAGTTTCCGTATCCTACGTTACAAGGGGGTGGGGGCGGCCTTGGAGCTGTCACCATTCAGTTCCGCGAGTTCGGCGTACGCATTAACTTTCTGCCGGTCATCACGCCCCGCGGCACCATCAGGTTAGAGGTCGCCCCGGAAGTGAGCGCTTTAGATTTCACAAACGGGCTACTCTTTCAAGGCTTTCGGATTCCTGCGTTGGTGGTTCGTCGTGTGCACACAGACGTTGAGTTGCAGTCGGGCCAGAGTTTTGCAATCGGAGGCCTGCTGGACCGCCGCATGACGGAGAGTTTGTCGAAAATACCCGTGCTAGGAGACATTCCAGTGTTGGGTAAGCTCTTTCAGTCAATCGCCAAGACAAAAAGTAACTCCGAGCTTATCGTCATTGTTACGCCCGAACTCGTACGGCCCATTCCGGTGGGACAACCCTTGCCTTCGATTGAGTTTCCGGGAAAGCTGATGGGTCCGGATCAACAGCCGCCGCGCACTCCTGGCATTGAGGTTACGGGCGCCCAATCGCTTCAAAAACCAACCATGACGATTCCCCTGGAGCAGTTGCTCCAGAGTCTGAAGGCTGCCGAAACGACGATGCAGGGTGGTGACGCCAGCAAGGGTCTCGCGGACTCGACATGGCAATCCTCCCAGCCGTCCGGGTTGGGTCTGCCCGCGGCTGCCACGCCCGCCCCGTCAAAGCAATAGAACCGCTACCGGTCACGGCTTTACTAACGGAAACGGGCGCGATTGGGCTATATTCGACAGCGTGATTCCCTCGCGCTGGGTTGCCCTGCTGTTTTGCACCGTCAGGCTGTGCGCCGCGACGGACCTCACTGTTTTACCGGATTCATTCCGCTTCGGTCCCACGGGACAGGTGATTGAGCCTGATCATACCGCTGGGGCGGAACCGGCTCATAAGATCGTATTGGAGGGCGCGCGGGGCGGCTTTGTCTCCTGTCAACTTGCTGCCACAGTATCCCTTGGCGCGTATCGTCTCGACATCAAGCCCTTCGCGGCCGATAGTGGCCTCCAAGTTGAGCTCTTCCGTCAGTGGTTCCACTATGTGCCGTCCGCCAAAGGCTACTTCCCTGACGCTCTTGTTCCGGTCCGCGTGCCGCATAGCGCGACCTTGCCCGATCCCGATAACAAGGTGCCTGGCCAGACGGCCCAACCTTATTGGGTGGATATCTGGATACCGGCAACTGCCGCGCCGGGTGACTTCTCCACCACTGCCCGTTTGGACGCTGCCGGCACGACAGTGGAACTGCCCATCACTGTGCGAGTCCTCGCGGCGTCGATTCCCGCCGAAGACGCGATCGTCATTGACCACAACTCGTACGGGACTTCCTGGTTCGCCGGCCAGTATCCGAAGCTTGTTCAGAAGGTAGGACCCGGATTCTACGACTCGCCGGAGTTCTACGCGCTCATTCAGGCCTATCATCGTGTCATCTATGAACACCGTGGTGTCTTCCATCAACTCGGCTACGGACACGCTGGTAAAGTTGGTCCGGAGTTTGCGCCTCAGTTGGCCGGAAGCGGCAAGAGCAAACACATCGACAACTGGAGAGCCTACGACCGCCACTATGGCCCACTTCTCGATGGGTCTGCTTTTGCCACCACTAGACGGGGGCCGCATCCCATCCCCTTCGCCTACCTCCCAGTGAATCCTGAGTGGCCAGCTTCGCAGGTCTCCTGGGGCGAGCCTGGCTATGAACGCGAGTTCGTCAATGTCGTCTCCGCGATGGAACACCACTTCCGCGAAAAGGGCTGGACCAATACCCGCTTCGAACTCTTCTTCAACCATAAAAAGCGGTACAAGGGCTTTTCTTGGGACGGAGACGAAGCGCGGTTTGCCAAGGACTACGAATACATGCGCGAGTATGCGCGCCTGATGAAGAGAGCCGTGCCCGCGAATTCGCCCGTCAAATTTGTATTCCGCGCTGACGTGAGCTGGACCATGGAGCGCCAGTTTCGCGACCTCGCCGGTGTGGTGAACTTCTGGGTTTGTGGCGGCGGCATGTTCAATTGGTACCGCGATGCCGCGCGCACTCTCAAGGAACGCGGTGACATCGTCTGGACGTATGGTGGCACTCCACCGGTCACCAAACCTGCTTCTCAAATGACGACCGACCTACTTCGGACCTGGCTGCTCGGCGTCGGCGGGTTTGTTCGCTGGCAAACGGTGGATCCTGGAGAAGACCCGTGGTTTCACTTCGCAGGCGGCGGGGAGACGCTTGTTTATCCAGGCGACCGGTTTGGCATCGCCGGGCCGCTGGCGTCTGTCCGCTTGAAGATTCAGCGCAACGCCATCCAGGACATTACGCTTCTCAATTCGTTGAGTGGGAGCAGGCCTTTGGACGCCCTGCGTGAGGCTGCGGCGCAGCGCTTCAACGGCGCCAAAGTTGACGAGTGGTGGGGCACCCGGCCCGCCTTCGCAGACACCGATCCGGACGATTGGTCCAACGCCACCATCGACGATGCGACGTCCGCCCAGGCGAAGTTCGCCAACAACATCGATTCGAACGCCTGGAACAGGGTTAGGGCGTATGTCATGGAATCGGCCAAGGAGGTGAAGTGATGCTGCGACGTCTCTCGTTGCTACTCGTGCCGGCCTGTTTGTTCTCCCAAGCCGGCGACCCTGCCGCCTCGCTTGATCGAGTCGCGGAGGTGGCTACGGCTATGGTGGATGGCGACGTTTGCGCCCGCATCGAAACGCCGCGCTCCCGCTCCTTCGCGACGAAAAAAGACCCGCGCGACCCCTGGCGCGGCAGTGATAACTACGATGTGGACGATGCCTCATTCATCCTCACGAAGAAGACCCTGATTCGCCTCTCGCGACTCTGTGCCGCGGCGTGCGACGTGAACCTGTGGATGCCCCTTTCTTCGGATTCCGGCAAGGTTCAGGTTGTGATCCGCAATGTCAACGAGATGAGCCAGTTCTGGCCGTGGGGCGCGTTGAATCAGGAGATGCCTCCGGAAATGAAGCAAGTTTTGGGAACCGGAAAGCGTATGACTGTGCGCCGCAAGCCCGGAATGATCTCTGTTCTCGCGCCAGTGTACGACAGCCTCGGCGACATCAACGGCCTGGTCGAGGTGGTGAGCCGCCTTCGTCCTGACCCACGGGAGAACGTGAAATGAGGGCCTGGGTTGGTCTGCTATTACTAACGGGGACGTTAGCCGCTGCTGAGCCGGTTCGTACCTGGGAAGGCACAGTTACCGTCCCCACATACCAGCACACCGGACGCGAGATGGAGCCGCCCTTGTTTGGCAACTCCACGGTCACCGGCCTCTATCCCTTTCCCACTTACTTGATGCCGTTCCAGGCGGGCGGCCCGCAGCCCTACACCTATCGCGCCATTTTCCTGGAGAACGAATACCTCAAGCTCACTTATATCCCCGAGTTCGGCGGTCGCATATTTTCTCTCTATGACAAACTGCGGTCGCGCGAAGTCTTCTATCGCAACGATGTCATCAAGCCGGCGCCCTACAACCCGCGGCTGGGGTGGCCGCAGTCTGGGCTCGAACTCACCGGACCCTATGACGTCCACATGCTCACACTCCACGGCGAGCCGTTCTGGGCCAACCAGATTGTCCGTCAGGATGATGGAGCGCTGACCCTCGTGCTGGGTGAGATTGACCCCGTCTTCGGGATGGATGTCACGCTTTCGGCCACACTGCATCCCGGCATCGCCGCTCTGGAGATCGCGATCTCCTGTTACAACGGCCGCGACGTCCGAATGCCGCAGATGCTGTGGATCAATACTGCAGTCCCCGCTACCCCTAAGACTCGCTTCCTATATCCCATGACCCGCACTGTCGGCCACACTACCGCCGACATCGCCGATTGGCCTCTCTACAACGGCATCGACTTCAGTTGGGACCGCAACAACCAGCACATGCTGGGCGTCTTCGGTATCGATATCTACGACAATTTCCAGGGTGCCTACCAATTCGAAAATGACTACGGCGTCTTTCGTTATGCCGATCGCCGCATCGTCCAAGGTATGAAGCTCTGGACGTTCGGTTACGGGGAAGGCGCTAAGGGAAACGAACGCGGTTACACCGACAATGCCGGACCCTATGTTGAATTACAGAGTGGTCGCTACGTCTGGGACGGGCACTACGAATGGGTGGCGCCTCACAAAACGGAACGATGGAGCGAATGGTGGATTCCCGTTGCCCAAACCGGCGGTCTCACTACGCTCACGCGCGACATCGCTTTGCACATCGATGGGACGGCGATTGTCGTCGCGCCTACGCGGCCCATTCCGTCGGCGACGGTAGACGTGCGAGCCGGGGATCACGAGGTCCTCCGGCGAACGGTTGACCTTAGGCCTGGTGAACCCTTCCGAGCCAGTGTCCCTGCATCGCAAGCCTTGCTCACCGTCATCGTACGAGATAGCGCTGGAAACACGCTGCTCGATTACCGCCAGCCTTCTGAGCCTCCGGGGCGCAAAGAGTACACGCCGTTTACCAAGCCCCTGGAGAGTCCGCGTAAGGCAAACGATGCCATGGGCGTGGAAGAACTCACCATCGCCGCCGAGTTCAAATTCAAGGAACTGGATTCTGTTGGAGCTCGGGCTCTACTTGATCGGGCACTCCAGCAGGACCCCGGTAACGCTCGCGCTCACTTGCTGCTCGGCATCGACGATTTCCGGGCTCTGCGCCCCACTGACGCGATCACGCACCTTGAAAAGACGATCGCGCGGGACCCCTATTCCGACAGTGCCTACTACTATCTCGCTATGTCCCAGTTCGCCTCTGGGCGCGAAGGCGAGGCGGAGCGCAACCTCTACTACATCTGGTCGGACAGTGCCCATTTTGCGGACCGCGAGTATCATCTCGGCCGCTTGGCGATGCTTCGCAAACAGTACGACTCGGCCTCCAGGCATTTCCACGGCGCTCTCGATTCCAACGCGAATGATTTGCTGGCGCGCCAGTCGCTCGCCGCGGCTCAACGCCTGCGCGACGACAAACCGGCTGCGCTCCGCGAGCTTGCCACCCTCGAACACGCTGCTCCCACCAGCCGCATCGCTCGCGCGGAACGCTGGTTCGCCGGCGATGCCTCCGCTAAGCCGGAGTTAGTCCGTCTGCTTGGCGGGCAGAGCCAGGAAGCTCTGGCCATCTCCACTTTCTATCGCGACTTGGGCCGGTGGGATGAGGCGGCTCGCATCCTCCGGCTCGTACAGGAGAACAATAGCGACCCGTGGGGAGCGCCGCCCGAGTTCGGCTATACGCTTGCGTACTGCGAGCAGCGCGCTGGCGATGCCACTGCGGCCGCGGTGTCTCGTAAGAAGGCACGCGCCTCTGCTCCCAATATCGACCGCTTCCCCTATCGCCAGGAGTCCGAGGCGCCGCTGGCCGAGGCAGTGCAATTGGATCCTAAGGATACGGTGGCGCGCTTCGCCCTCGGTGAGCTGTATTACTTCGAACACCGTCCCACTGATGCCATTCGCCAATGGGAAGCGGCTCGTGAGATCACTCCGAATAATTTTTCCGTTCGACGCGCGCTAGGTCTCGCCTATGCGGAACAAGGTCGATCGCTGGATGTGGCCGCCGCGGAGTTGGAGCGTGCCGTCGATTTGAACCCCGCGCACGTTCGCACACGCAACGACCTCAGTGCGATGTACGCGCGGGCCGGGCGTTTCGATAAGCAACTCGCGGTTTTGGAAAAGGCGCTGGCGGCCTCGCCTGGAGACGACGATCTCACCGAAGCCGTTTTCACTACGAAGCTCATCGGTGGCCAGTATGACGATGCCGCGCACCTCATCGACACGCATCGGTTTGCTCCTCGCCATCGCAGTTATGGCCTGCGCGACAAGTACCGAATGATGCGTTATGCCATGGGTGCGCAGGCGTTCGGTCGGGGGGACTATAAGGGCTCGCTTAGTCTCTTCGAAAGCGCGATGAGGCCTCCGGAGTCGCTTGGTGTGGACGATTTCGTTGGCCAGACTTCACCCCGCCAGCAGTACTACCGGGGGCTCGCTCTAGAGAAGTTAGGACGCTCTGAGGATGCCGGGCAGGCGTTTCAAGCGGCGACGGCTGGAAGCGAGCAGCTCTCCGGAGATCGCGACAGTTGGAGTGCCGACAATTTCTTCATGGTGTCCGCGCTGGCCAAACTCGGCCAGAAGGACCGCGCGGACGCACTGCGGAAGCGATTTGAGAATTTCGCTCTCACCGAGACAGATGCCCGCAACGCCGAATACCGTTCCCGCGCACGCTACCTGCTGGCGCTCATTCGGAAGTACGATGGCCGCGATAACGAGGCTCGCACGCTGTTGCGGGGTGCCCTCGACGCCGAGCCCGACTACCTTGCAGCGCGTCTGGAAGAACGCAAGGACGTGCCCGATCCGTTGGGTCAGTAACCGCAACTCCGCTGGACCCGTCGATTATATGAATGTGCCTAACCCGTTGGAGGCGCCTGCGAATACTTGCCGTCCTGGTTCTAGCGAACCTCAGTGCCGCTTGGGCGGCAGACTCGTGCTCTGCCTGTCATCCTAAGGAAGTTCGCGCCTTCCAGCAGACAGCGATGGGGAAGTCAATGTCTCGTCCGCTGGGCCACGCCTCCGGTTCGTTCCGGCACGACCATTCTGGAACGATGTTCACCGTCCGCACGCACAGGGGCGAGCAGCGGCAGAAATTGAAACGCAATGGTCTTGAGAGTGAGTTTCCGGTGGCTTATGTGATCGGTTCGGGAGCCAACGCCTTTAGCTATGTTGTACGGGTGGGCGACTATTTGTTTCAATC
>JBDTMC010000037.1:0-28792 GCA_039934475.1 Bryobacteraceae bacterium
CATCATTTCACCGAAGAGCACGAGGCCGCCGTACGAGTAGCTGCCTTGGTTGCCATGTTGGTCTGCGAAAAGGACGGGGTCCTCAACCTTTTGAGAGAACTTCAGCAACCCGTCGATTACCATCAAGGATTCAGTGAGTTTCTAGACGAGTTGATACTTTTGGTAGCAACTGCGTCCAAAATGCCTTGCATTGCTCTGCGCGAACTGAGGGATGACACACTATATTGCCTCAAGGCCTACGGCTTCGGCGATCGTCCAGACGATGATCTTCATTTGTCACCTCTGGCCGATTACACCTGTTTTGCCACGGTCGTCGAGACTCGGCAGTCCTTCGTGGCTCGCCGACGCGACGGGGAGGCTATTCAAACGATACTAGAAAAACTTCACCTAGACAACGTTCAGAGTTTCATCATCGTACCTGTGCTGGTTGGGCAAGACATCTTCGGCACCCTATCGTTTGCGATTCTCTGCGATCACGAATACACCACCCTGGAGCAACAGGGACTTCAGGCCGTGGCGAATGCCACCGGCGTCGCGATCGCCAACTACCGCAATTTCCACTTAGCAGAAGAACGTCTGTTCTCGCAAGCGAAGATTGGTGCTGCTATTACAACTGTTGATGTCGCGCAATCGGCTCGCCACGAGGCCAGAAATCATCTACAGCACGCCCAAGAGACGCTTACACTGGTGTCCGGGAAGTCCAATGCACTACCGTCCAAATTTGGCGAGGAACTTCGATCCAGCATTGATCGCATCTCGGAGCAGTTGCAAAGCGTCGAGGCGGCGCTCCAAAAGATCAAGACCATTACTAAGCCACCCGATCGAGAAAAGCGAGTGATGCGTGTTGATGATCTTTGGAGGGATGCATTCAGCCTAACTGTAGGCCGTCTCGCCCAACAACAAATCAATTGGAACGTAAAGGGAAGCGCATCCGTACGAGTCGCGCCTGACTACATCAAAACCGCGTTCCTAAACCTAATCCTCAATAGTATTGATGCATTTCGGACAGCAAAGAAGAAAGGGCGAAGCATTGATGTTACAATTGAGAACCCTGGGGAACGAGCCGCTGACGTTGTAATCAGATATGTTGACAATGCAATCGGTGTCGATGTTTCCAAACTTGGGCCCATTCCCGAGGAGGGTCTGCGCTCGGTAGTAGATATCTTTCTGCCTGGAGTTACCTCTAAGCAGGATGGTTCGGGATACGGACTGTATCTCGTCCGGAAGATTCTAGCAGACCATCACGGATCAATAGACTTGATTGATCACCGAAACGGGATTGTCTTTCAGGTCAAAATGCCCCACGCCACGCAGGGCTCAAAATGAAAGGAACATCGCAACGCATGCTATCCATTAACCCCGAGAGACCGATCGCTCTAATTGTCGAGGACCAACCCGAGACCTTAGCAACACGTCGCGAGCTCTTTGATACCTACGGCTTTCAGGCCATTGGTGCGCGGAACATCTCGGACGCGCTCCGTGAGTTTCGCGCCACCCCTACGATTGACATGTTAGTAACGGACATAAACCTCGATCCGGAGAATGAGGAGGACCGCTCGGGTATCGAATTGGCACGTAACGTTAGGGAGCGACGGCCCCTCTTACCGATAGTTGCGTATTCGGGGCATTTTGACGCTCTGGACAACAGCGAACGGTCTAATTTCAACGATTCGCTATTGAAGGCCGATCTAACCGTTGCCTCATTTAAAACTAAGCTAGTAGTGTGGCGTGGGAAAGCGCTGGAGTATCGGAAACTGCGGGCAGATAAGGCGCGAACGGAGCTTGCGAGAATGCGAGCCGACGGCTCGGCTGTCGAGCCTGATGTCGAGGTGCTCCACGATTTCTTGCCTGGTAGTCATGCCCTTGCGTTTGACCTCAAGATGGATTTCGAGACTCCAGACGAAGTCCTGCGGCGGGAGGGCTGGCGCTTTCGTCTTGTTGAGGCAGGGTTCCCGCTTGAGAATGGGTTGATCAAGACCGGCGTAGCAGTCCCCTTCTGGATTCGGCGTGAAGAAACTGCGACGATTGCAGTGTTGCAGGGGCACCCATGCATCTATAACGACGGCACTGAAGAGGATAGCGCCGTGAGCGGGGCCTTGGAACTTATGCTTGGCTATTTTAATGAGTTCACCCGAAGCCCCAGTGCCGCATTGGCGGACGAGCTTGACGAACTCCGAAAATACCTTGACAAAATATTCAGGTAGAAGATGCAACTGTCGACAAAAGATGCGAGCCGTATAATGGACAAGTTGAAGGTGGAGGACGTTCCCTGCAAGCACCATTGTGCAGGATTCCTGGTGGTTGACGGTGTTCGGGTACTAAAGCTCCATCACTCGTTCGGATCCGGCCCGATGCCACCAACCGTCGTTCACTTGTTCCGAAAGTCTCTGAAGTTGTCACCCGACGAATTCCAGCAACTTGCCGGATGTACAACCAGTCGCGATGCCTACATTGAAATGTTGCGAAAGAAGGGGTACATTCGAACTCCTGTCGGTCGATAAGGCGGGCACCGCATGTCTGGACTCTGCAAGGGTGGTGTGTTTATCGGTGTTGATCGGCAGGCCGTCTCGCGTTCATCCGAGCGCTTAGTTAATACGGCGAAAGACGCGAAGCGACTGAGAGACTACTTTGAGGATGCGTATGGATCCGCAGCCTGGCGAACCATGCCTACGGGAAGCCGCCCGCCGAAACGCTTAGAATTTCTTGCCGCAGTGGCACAACTTGCTCACGATACCCCATCAGATTCGACGGCACTTGTGTATTTCTCTGGCCATGCTGCTTCGACGGACTCAGGTTTGATACTTAAGTTATTCGATACAACGGACGCTATGTTATATGATTCCGGAGTACCCCTTACACGACTGTTTTCCATCTTGAAGGCTCAAGCGGTTACTGGAAAACAATTCTTCGTTGTGTTGGACTGTTGTCGAGCAGGGCTTGCGTTAACATTAGCGGACGACGTTCCGTCCAACGTCTGCGTGCTGTACGCTTGCACTCCAGGCGAGATTGCTTGGGAAACGGATGAGGGCGGGGTTCTCACCCGATCAATTCTCGAATCGCTCAGGCTGATTGCACTGGAATCGGGATCAAGAAGTTGTTCCGTGCAAACGCTGTGCGGTCGACTTCGCCGCGAGATGTTCGCATGGCGGCCTTCACGGGCGATTCAGATTCAATTGGGCGGGAGCAACGCGGAGCGGATCCACCTACCGATCAGCGTGGGCGGTGAGCATAAGAGAAAGGCGTCTGCGGACGAGCCGCGCACCGTGTTACGATACAGCTTCGGTACACAAGCTGCTTACAACACAGGTTTCTCAGTCTTGGCCGCCGCGATTTTTGGATGGTATGGTATTCCCCATGATAGCGCTGCTGGACGTTCCTTCGTTCGCGATCATATTGCAGAGGCAACGAATCTTCTCCGACTGGATGTCCTCGTTCCAAGAGGATGCGTTCGATGGGGTCCATCTGAATTCTTGGCCTATCTTCTAACTATGTCAATTGATGCGGTCGACACGCTGATCGTGAGTTGGTCGAGGCTAATTGATTTTGCGGAAGTGAAGCCACTCCAGCACGTGGTCCAAGGTGAATGGACTCGCGGCCCGTCCGAATATCGCCTCACATGGAAGAACACGTTGAACGATCAGAATTTTCGAGGCGTTGCAACCATGTCGCAGGATTCGGACAAGATGATAGTTTATATAACTTGTGAGACATCGGATTGCTATGAGATGCCCCTACATAACCTCATGCCCTTGGTGCCAGATATCCTGGATTTATTTAGATCGATTGTATAGGAGTAGCCATGAAGAGAGTAACAAACACTGAGGTAATATACCTAGCCGAGCAATATCGCGCAGATGTGCCAGATGGCTTTCTACGCGAGGTCGATATCCTAGCGGCCGATCTAGTTCAAGAGCGGGTGATTGCTCCAGTGCGCAGCAAGGGCGGCAGACGACATCAACCATCCAATACGCAAATCAAGTCGGCCATCCTAGGCGAGATAAGCTTATTATTATGTAGTGATGACCCCAAGTATAAGAGTCTTCGGGGCCAGGGCAACGGCGTAACCAAAGACGCGGTCCACTTTATTGCTGGAGTCATAGTTGCTACTTTGGGCTTGGCTTCTGGTGCTGCGACCGGCTGTGTGGCGTTTCTCGTACTTGCCTGCGCTCGCGTGAGTGTGGGAGTCTACTGTCGATTGAATCCGCCCGAGTTGCCTGGACTGCAGCAGCCCATTCGGTCATCCAACCCAGATCTTAGAAGTTCAACGGCCGGTTCGCACAAGGTGCCGGTGAAATCCGACAAGGCGCCAAATACACGCTCGGGCAATTAAGAGTTCACTGCTGGGCCGTGGAGTATCCACGAATTGCAGAGTGTCGTCGAGTGAGCGGTGATCCTCAATGAAGCACAGAGACCTCAAATTGATTAATTAAAGCTCGGCAAATCGTAAAGTAGTAGGGTCCCTCCCTGCTCCACGTGAGAGGCTTCAGGCTCTTAAACAACGTGACGCGGAGCAAGATCGGAGCGGCTGTTGACCGGGCCTCCTCGTATATACCTTGACAAGCATATGCTCTTCACGGTATACCCAAAGAGTGGCATCTGTCTTCGAGATTATTGCCGAGCCCAACCGCCGTGCCATCCTGAGCCTCCTGCTCTCCGCACAACAATCGGTCGGTGACATCGAGCGTCAACTCCACATGACGCAGCCCGCCGTCTCAAAGCACCTCCGCGTGCTCCGTGACGCCGGTATCGTCGAATCCACCGTCGACGCCCAGCGCCGTCTCTACCGCCTGAAACCAGAGTCCCTGCAGGAGGTGGACGCGTGGCTCGCGCCATTCCGCCGCTTTTGGTCCGCCCACGTAGATGCTCTCGAACGCCACCTCGACCAGATGGATCAACCCGCAGCAAAAAGGAAACACCCAAGGAGAAGCTAGATGGCCGATCGTGAGCAATATGTACCCGGTCCCGCCAGCGGGGCGCAGATACGCAAGGACGGAGAGAAGTGGACCCTCGTCCTCGTCAGGGAACTGCGCCACTCACCGGAAAAAGTCTGGCAAGCCCTCACTGACCCGCAGCATCTCCTGGAATGGGCGCCTTTTGTAACCGACGGCAACTTAGCTGAGGCCGGAGCAAGAGTGAACCTCACTTGGGTGGGAGCGCCCGCGCCACAGCAAACAACGGTAACCCGAGCTGACGCTCCCAAAGTGCTTGAGTACCAGGACATGCGGTGGGAACTCGAGGCCCTTGGAAATGGCACGCGCCTCACGCTATGGCATAACATCGATCGCCGCTTCATCTCCATGGGCGCCGCCGGGTGGCACATCGCTTTCGATGTTCTTGATCGTCTTCTCAGCGGAGATCCCATCGGACGCATCGTTGGTGTTGACGCCATCAAGTTCGCCGGCTGGCAGCGGCTCAACGCGGAATACGCACAGCAGTTCGGTATTGAACTGCCCAAGTGGCCGCCTCCGCCGGCTCAAAAATGACGCCGCGGACGCTGCGCCGCCCACTCATCCTCTTCCTAGCTCTCTGATAAAATATCACATGAAACGCACAAATCTTGTGCTTGATGAGCAGCTTCTTCTCGAGGCCACGCGGGTGCTCACGGCCCGGACCTATTCGGCTGCGGTAAACACAGCCCTGGCAGAATTGATCCGAGTTCGGAAGATTCAGAGCCTTCCAGCGCATTTTGGTTCCGGCATATGGCAAGGGGACTTGTCCGCAATGCGTGAGGATCGGCACGCGCCTCGCCGCCGGCATAAATGATTCTGGTCGACACTTCCGTTTGGATTGAACTCCTTTCGGACAAGCCTCGTCGTAAGATCCGTGAGGAGGATCTTCTCCGATTCGCCACCTGCGGGCCGATCGCCCAAGGGGTTCTCCAAGGGCTCAGACCGCACCCACAAAGCGACGCGTTTCGCGACGTGTTCCTGGCGCTTCCGGTTTTGAGCAATCCCCTTCCCCTGAGCCTGTTCTTGGCCGCGGGAGACATTTACCGAAATGGCAGAAACAGAGGCTTGACGATCAGATCGTCGATGGATTGTTTAATTGCAGCTGTTGCCATCGAAAATAAGGTACCCGTGTGGCATCGCGATAGGGACTTCACCGCTATCGCGCGCTACACCGGTTTACAACTCGCCAATTTGAAAATGTGAGTGAGGTCCGAAGGGACGGGCCGTGCCGGCGAACCTTTCCAGCGCCCCTATCGACGGTGTGTCAGACTCAGGCGCGACGTCGTTCTTACCCCGGAAGAGTGAAGCGGAACGTGGAGCCTTTGCCGGGCGCGGAGTCCACCCAGATGCGGCCGCCATAACGCTCCACAATTCTTTGACAAATGGCCAGGCCGATGCCCGTGCCGGAATACTCATCGCCGGTATGCAGGCGCTTGAACAGGCCAAAGATCCGCTCCCTGTACTCTTCCTCGACGCCAATCCCGTTATCGCTAATGTCAAAGCACCAGGAAGCATTCTGCCGCTGGGCGCTGATATGGACAACGGGGGGCACACCCGGCCGTCGGTATTTGACGGCATTGCCGATCAGGTTCTGGAACAGTTGCTGCAGATGTGTGTCATGAACCGGGAGCGCTGGCAAAGGGTCGCAACTAATCCTGGCCCCGCTCTCGGAAATCGTTCCCGCAAGATTGGCAAGCGCTGCCTTCATCGCCACGTTCGCGTCCGCGGATTCATCCGGCCTGTCTTGCGTGGCCACCTGAGTGTAAGTCAGAAGATCGCGAATCAGCATTTCCATGCGCGTGGCGCCGTTCCGCACGTAGTCAAGGAATTCCAGGCCCTGCCCCTCAAGTTGAGGCCGAAAGCGTTCACTCAGCAATTCACTATAGATCTTCACGCTCCGTAGCGGCTCCTGAAGGTCGTGGCTGGCGGAATACGCAAACTGCTCCAGGTCCTGGTTGGCGCGCTGCAACTGCTCCTGGATTTCTCTTTGCTCCGTAATATCCGTATTCGTGCCGAACCATCGCACAATTTCCCCTTTCTGGTCGCGCACGGGATTAACACGCGTCAGAAAGGGGCGGAAAGTGCCGTCCGCCCCTTTCAGAGGGAAAACCATGTTGAAGGGCTCTCCTGTTCGAATCGACTCAATCCACTTCTCCATGACGTTCGGCAGCCGCTGTGGATGATGGACCGATTGCCAACCCCACCCTTCCATTTCGGCCGGCGTCGTGCCTGTGTACTCGTACCAGCGGCTGTTGTACCAGAAGATCCAGCCATCGGCCCGTGCCATCCAGGCAAGCTGGTCGATGGTGTTCACCATGGACTGCAGTTGCTCTTCGGACTCCGCGATCTTCACCCTCGCGAGCACCTGCGCCGAAATGTCTCGGAAATAGGCCACCACGCCGAAGCGTCCGTCGGGAAGAGGAATGCGATCGATGCGCCACTCGTAGTATTCCGTGATGTTGCGGTCCAGACGATCTTCGATCCACTCCGGCGCGGTGTATGACTCGCCCGTCTCCAGCGTATGCCGGAAACGCTGAATGACAGCGTCCGCATCTTCTTTCGCCCAGAGGATATGCAACACGTCTGAGAAATCGCGTCCAATGAGATCGGGCAGGCCGCCGAACACTGGCCTGGCCGTCGGATTCACCTCCCGAATGCGAAAGTCCGCATCCACCAGATAGACGCCAATGGGAGCACGGTCCAACAGTGTTTCGTACTGCTGCGTTCGCTGCTGCAGGAGTAAATTCGTGCGTTCGATCTCCTTGTGCGATTCCCGCCGGAGCTGCTGATGCTTCAGTGTTGTCTGCACTCGCGCAAGGAGTTCCCGCGAGCTGAAGGGCTTCGTGAGGTAATCGTCCGCGCCCGCCGCAATGCCAGCGGTTCGCGCCTCCTCTCCGGCTCTGGCGGAGAGCAGAATAACGGGTACTTCGCGCAACCCGGCATCGGCGCGCAACTCGCGTATCAGTTCAAACCCATCCAGACTCGGCATCATCACGTCAGACAGGATAAGGTCCGGCATGGCATCGCGCGCCGCGTCAAGCGCCGCACGGCCGTCGGCAACGGCAATTATGTCGTAGTAGTCCAACCCCAGGATGCGGCGAATGTGGTCGCGCATGTCCGCGTTGTCGTCCGCGATGAGGATGCGGAAGCGCCGTCCTTCAGCCAGTCCAGGGCCCGCGACTACTGGCGGAGACGGGCTGTGTCCGTGTGAAATCCACGGTAGTGCTCCGCCGGCAAAAGCGTCCGGCTGCGTGATCGTTGAAGCGATCATTCGTTCCGTCGCGCCGGTGCGGCCCTGGGGAAGATGTGCGTTGCCGAAGGGAATTTCAACGGTGAAGGCCGTCCCTTCATTGACGCGGCTGCTCACGTCGATCCTTCCATCGTGAAGTTTTACGAGCTCCTGCACAAGCGCAAGACCGATGCCCGAACCCTCATACGTGCGCCCCCTGGTCGATTCGACGCGATGAAAACGCTCGAATATGCGCGGCAGTTCGGCCGCAGGTATGCCCACACCCGTATCCGCCACCGTCAGCACCGCTTCATTACCGCGCGCCCTCAACCTCACCGTCACCCGGCCGTGGAAAGTGAACTTGAACGCATTCGACAGAAGATTGAAGACGATCTTCTCCCACATTTCGCGGTCCACATACACCAGTTGCGGTAGAGCCGGGCAATCCACCACCAGTTCCAGGCCCGCGGCGTTCAGCGCAGCGCGGAAGTTTGACGCGAGGTCGGCCGTCAATTCCGCGAGATCAACCGGCGCATAAGCTGCCATTACGCGCCCCGCCTCAATGCGGGAAAAATCCAACAAAGAATTAACGAGTTTCAGCAGCCGCAGGCTATTGCGGTGCGCGGTCTCAATCTGCTCGCGGACGTCGGGCTGCAGGCCGCTCGCCTTGGCGAGCACGCTTTCCAGCGGTCCCAGCATGAGCGTGAGCGGCGTCCGGAACTCATGGCTGACGTTACTGAAGAAGGCGGTCTTGGCCCGGTCAATTTCAGCGAGTGCCTCTGCGCGCTTTTTCTCCTCTTCATACGCGTTTGCCTTCACAAGGCCGGTGGCAAGATGTCCGGAGATCGCTTGGAAAAAAGCTGTGTATCGTTCATCAAGTCGGTGCCGCGGGTTCACCCCTGCGACGATGAAGCCGGCGGTTCTGGTTTGGGTAGCATCGAAGATAGGAGTTATTTGCGCGGTTTTGATCGGCTCAGGCCAGGCTCCGCCCGTCACCTTTCCTAACCGTTCCGCCAAGTCATCCACACGAATCGCGCGCCCGGTTCGCGCCACAGCACCAAGGGGCCATATCGCTGACTCGTCCTCCAAATCGATCTGCTCTGGACCCCACTGCTCGCCCGCTCGCGCCACCAATCTCGCCCGTCCTTCCGCATTAGCCAAATAGAGTAGGACGAAGGGCAGGTCGTGGGTATTTTGCGCGAGAGAGCGAGAGGCCCGGGCCAGCATCTCCGCGGCGTCTCTAGCCTCCAACGCCTGAGCAGCCAGGTCGCGAAGTGTGCGTTGACGCCTTTCTTCGATGACGCGCTCCGTTGTCTCGAATACCGTGACCAGCACTCCACCGACTCCGCTCCCTTCACCGCGAATCGCGCTGTAGGAGAAAGTGAAGTAGCATTCCTCTAAATAACCGCTTCTATCGAGGCCCAGGTGTTGATCGATGAGGGTCGTGTTTGCCCCTTCATCCAGAACGCGGTTAAACATCGGGCCAATAAAATCCCAGATCTCCGCAAAGCATTCCGGGGTCCCTTGACCGAGTGCTGCGGGGTGTTTCTTGGACCCGAGTATCGGCCGGTAGGCGTCATTGTAGAACTGGGTGAATTCACGTCCCCAGGCGATGTACATGGGGTACCCGGAATCAAGGAGAATACCGAGCGCTGTGCGCAAGCTCTGGGGCCACGTGGAAGCCGCTCCCACAGGAGTTTTCGACCAGTCGAAGGACCTCATGAGCGCGCCCATTTCTCCGCCTGCGGAAAGGAAAGGGCACGACTCCTCGATGTGCATGGTCATTCTGTTTTCACTGCACTGCTCACGATATAAAGCTAGACCCGCATGAGTGCCTCAATGAGCCAGCACTTCAACCGGGAGAGCACTCTCCATTCTACGTGGGTTCGCCGTGAGTTCGGCTCAACTGCCCAAACTCCCCTCGAGACCACACCCTGGTCCCAATAAAAGTATCCGACAGCATTATCGGGGCAAGATTGGTGACTGATTCACACGAACCTTGGCCCTCAAACACGCGGCGGTTCCTGATCAGAGGGTCCGGGGCACTATGTGTCAATGGAGAAGCCACTGACAGCCTTATTGTGGAGGACGGGGATTCCTGCTCGGGCCAAAGGGAGAAAGGCTTCTAGAGGGGAACACAGGTCATCGGGGTTAATCGGCGTCATGTCCGATTTGTGCCAATCAACCCCGCCTCCACCTGCCGGAGGCGGGGCTGACTCCTGACTGCGAAATCCGTCAGGATTTCAAAGGCTCCGCCCTTGCCTTACAGTCTGGTCTTCGCGTGATGGTCCGGGTCGTCCCGAAGCTCAGGAGTCGTGCCCTTCACATACGCTTTGACAGCCTCGAACATGTACTGCAACTTGTTCGTGCCGGCCGTATCCCAATACTCCGCGCTCACGGGATTCACACCGATCAATAGCAATTGCGGATCGTCCGGGCCTCCCGGGAACCACACTTTGTATGGCTCCGAAAATAGTTCCCGAATTTTTGACGCATCGTGAACTTTACGGGCGTTGCCCCGGAGCGACAAATAGTAACTCCCGTCCTCCTGCAATACCAGCAGGACAGCTGGATTCGTGTCGAGTTCGTCAGCAAGCCGACCCGATTTGTTGGTGAAGAACCACAAATCACCGTTGTCTTCAACCTTCGCCACCTGCATGGGTCGGGATTCCCACTCCCCGCCAGGCTTGCCTGATACGAACATAGCCGTCCTGAACTTCTTCAAAATCTCGTGAACTTTTTCCTTGGGATCCATTTCTTACCTCATTTGTAACTCAGCACGAAGGGGTCCAAACTACCTGCGCTCCTTCAACTCACCGGACGTTCGTTGAGTTGTTCTCCTGCGACCCTACCCAATGACGTCAGGGCCCGGAACAGCGGCCCCGCTGAGTCTTCAATCGTCGCTCCGTTTACAATTTCCGAGGACTGACCCTTGCCTGGAAGAACTCGGTTCACCAGACTCAAAATTTCAGAGACAATCCCGGGAAACGCTCCATGCGTCCGAGACAGCAGCGAGGCCTGCCAGGAAAGAATCTTTTCGGCTTTTCCATTCTGTACGGCCCTCACGATTTGGCGCGCAGCTCTCGACACGTCCATCGAGACAAGGGGTAGAGTGGCGCCCAACATAAACCACAGCGCCTCCTTTTTGTGCTGTCCTTTAAACTGCGCTTGGCGGTGTGAACCTGTTCGCATTAGGCCAGGAGCAATGGTCGAGACGCTTACGCCATACTGAGAAACCTCCGAGCGAAGCCCCTCTGAGAAAGCCACAGCCGCATGCTTCGCACACGAATAGGGAAGCAAGGGCGGCACACTCACTTTTCCGGCGACGGACGTGATCGTCGCAATTCTACCCGCACCTCGTTCGATCATCTCCGGTAGAACAGCCAGGCTACAATGGACGACACCCCAGAACATAACGTTCATGGCATCCTCGAAATCGGCCTTGGACATATTCTCCAACGGACCCACCGAAATAACACCTGCGTTATTGACTAAGGTGTCAATCCTTCCAAAGCGATTTCGTACCTGGTGAATCATGGCGGCAACTTGGCCCTCATCCGCAACATCGCAGACAACGGTCATGACGCGAGCGCCTTTGCTCTCCAGAACCTCGCCTGCACGCTCCAACTCGGCGGAATCCCTGGCGCAGATCGCGATGGAGCAATCCAAAAGCGCGAACTCCTCGGCCAGTCGCAAGCCCAAGCCTCTCGATCCTCCGGTGATCAACACCACATCTCCACGCATCGTCCTGGCCGGCCGCCGCGCAGACTTGAAAGCGAGTGCCAGCGCCACTCCTGAAGCGGCGAGTAGTCCATACCTGGTCTTGGAGTTCATGGTTTCAGCACCACCTTGATGCAACCGTCTTTCTTTTCGTGAAACAACTCATAGGCCTCCGCCGCCTTTTCTAAAGGGAAATGATGCGTGATCACGAAACTGGGATCGATCTTTCCATCTATGATCAGTTCCAGCAGCCGGGGCACGTAGCGATGTACGTTGGTCTGCCCCATCTTGAGCGTCAGCCCTTTGGCGAACGCCGCGCCCAAAGGAAACTTATCCAGGAACCCGCCATAAACGCCGGGAATGGAGACCGTCCCCCCTTTAGCGCATGCGAAGATTGCGGCGCGCAAAGCGTGTGAGCGATCCGTTTCCAGAAAAACGGCGGTCTTAATGCGATCGTATAGCGCATCGAGCGTCGCTCCGTGCGCTTCCATTCCCACAGCATCGATGCAATGATCCGGACCGTGGCCATTCGTCATATCACGAAGCTTGTCCTGTACATCGGAATCTTCATCCACCAGCACTTCGGCGCCGGCAGCCTTCGCCAGTTCCAGCCGTTCCCGCACGGAATCCAGCGCGATCACCCGTCCGGCACCGAGTAGAAATGAACTACGTATGGCGAATTGACCCACCGGCCCGCAACCCCAAACCGCCACTGTTTGCCCTGGTTCGATGCCGCAGTTGTCTGCGGCCATAAAGCCGGTGGGAAAAATATCGGTGAGAAAAAGAACTTGGTCGTCCTTCAATGGTTCGGGAATTTTAAAAGCTCCGAAATCTGCGCAAGGGACTCGCACAAATTCCGCCTGACCACCGGGATACCCGCCGTACATATGCGAATACCCGAACAAAGCTGCCGCAGGTTGACCGTATAACTTGGTCATGGTCTCTCTGCCATCGTGATTGGTGGTGTCACAAAGGGCAGTTTCCATTCGCTCGCAAAACCCACAGGTGCCGCAGGCGATTTGAAAGGGAATGATCACCCGGTCGCCCTTCGACAACCTGCTCTCGGAGCCAGCCTCCTCCACCACGCCCATGAACTCGTGCCCAAGAACATCTCCCTTCTCCATGGTCGGGATGTACCCGTCGTAGATATGCAGATCCGATCCGCAAATCGCGGTGGAAGTCACACGCAGAATAACGTCGCGCGGCTCGAGGATCTTCGGGTCCGCCACTTTGTCAACGCGTATGTCGTGCTTGCCATGCCAGCAGGTCGCTTTCATAAGGGACTTACTGTGCAATTACAATGCCAAGCGGCGCCTAGGCTAACTGCCAAGGGCGAAATGGCCGACTGGAAAAATGGGGGCTGGCATGATTTTCCGACCCCCGCACGCTACTAACTTAGAAGAAGCTCGTTGGAGGAAATTCGTGCCTGTCCCCGATTTTTCCCGCCGCAGCCACCTTCTGGCAATTCGGGCACCAAAAGGTAATTCTGGCCCCTTCCCCCTGTTTTCGCGAAACAATCGGAGCCGCACAGCGTCGGCAAGGTTCGCCCCGCCTCTTGTACACCCACAACCGCTCCGAGGGATCGCCGCGCCCGGTGGTCCGCCTCATGCCGGTGTAGGTAACAATCTGATCGCCCGCCCCATCGGTAATGTTCGCCATCAGGAATTTGCGCGCATTCGCCATGAGTGCTTCCAGTTCCGCATCCGAAAGGGATTGCACCGTGCGGAATGGATTCACAGCGCTGGCAAAGCAGACCTCCGATTTGAACACGTTGCCCAATCCTGCCAGAAGGTGTTGCCGCAATAGCGCCTCGCCGACTTCCAAATCGGGCCGCGATCTGATCTGCGAGATTGCCACGGCGGCATCAAACTCCGGCGCCAGCACATCCCTCCCCACGTTCAACACGCTGCGATGCCGCGCCAGTGTGGCGCCAGTATGAAACTCGGCGATCGGGACTTGAAAGGCAACCGCCGTGAAAGCCTCGGTATAAATGGCCACACGCATTTGAACACGAGGCCGTTGCCAGCCTTCCGCAGGTCGATAGATGTGCCAGCTGCCGCTCATCAACATATGCGTCAGCAGAATCAAGTCATCGCTGAAATAGATGCGCAGCCATTTGCCGTTGGAGTCTACCTTCTCCACCGTTCGGCCCTTGATCGGTTCATCCTCATCAATGCGGGCAAGCTGCGGGAGTTGTGTCTCAAACCGAATCACCGCATGGCCGGCCAGCGCGCGATTCAGCGTACGTGCGGCCCGGAAGATAGTGTCGCCTTCAGGCATCCGTTTTCAGGACTCCTCCTCTTCTTCGTCCTGGGCAGGTTGGCTACTGGTGGAACTCGGCGAAACCCGGCGCATTTGAAACCCAGCCGCAGTCAAGACGAATCCGCTGCTTTCCAGAAAGCGCGCGAGGAAATGGTCTTGTGCTGGTTGATCGTTGATCGTCGAAATCATCAGGCCGCTGCGCCTGCCTTGGTGACGAATCGCCACGGCCGCCAATTCTCGTGCTAAGGCGCGCGCATTCTGGCTGCGGTCGGGCTCCTCTTCGGGAAGGAACACTTGCAGCGCCGGATTGCGACGTCGGAAAAATGCGCTCAACTGGCCATTCACCAGCACCACGTTGCCGCCAGAGGCGCGCGACATTGAGTGCACGGAAGCATCGGCAGTCCACGGCAGCATTGAGCCATACGGGTTAGCCGGATCGGATGCGGCCAAGTGTACGGCATCGGCGCGCTCACCAGCATTCCGAAACGTCCGCAGCAAGTCAACCGCGGCAGGCGTTGCAAATTGCGCCGCACCCATACCAGCCACAAACATGCCTCTGCGGATCCAGCCGCTCTCTTCCATAGTCTTCAGCGCCGCATAAACGGCAGGGTATCCGCCGCGAACATTTTCGGCCACGGCCGTTTCGCGCATCACGATTCCGTTCCTCACCAGCATTTGCTGCGCAATCGCCGCGCTCCAATCCGCCGGTGTCGCCCCCTGCAGCATCCGTCTTTCAATCAACGACCAGCGTCCCTGGCCTGCCCGCTCCGCCGCTTTGCGAACTCGGAACCGTTGCAGAAATCCTGGTGAGCCTGGGGGAAAGGCTGCCTCGTGAGGATGGGAGCGGCGAGTCTCTTTTTCACCCAAAGAGCGGATCGGCTGGAAGTTGTCGTTCGTAATCCAACCCGACCACGCCAGTTCCCAAAGGGCGTCGGTCGTTTCATTCGGAAAGCCGCCGATAGCTTGATGAATGGTCGCTTCAAAAGACGCCCCATGTCCACGCAGCAGTTCCAAAATCTGCTTGGCGCGCTCAGAGAGCGTATCCGGAAGAACTTCGTACGTACCCGGCAAGATGAGTTTGCCAAGCGACTCTGCCAGATAGAACGAGACGCGACCATCTCGATTTCCCAACGCCCCGCGTCCCACCCAAACCACAGCGCCCGATGCCAGCAAGGTATCAAGGTCCGCCGGTTGATACTGCGCCACACGCGCGGGCAAGATTTCGCGCTCCACTTCTGAGGCAATCAATTCGCAGCCTTGCAGGATTTCAATCGCGTCCCACAGCGCTTCCAGACCTTTGCGCGGCGTGCTTACGCCCTGCCACTTGGTAAGCAGGCGCGCGAATGCAGGCTGATCGGCTGGCACAACTTCCCGCCGTAACCGCGCTAAAGACTTTCGGCGGACTTTTTGAAGAACATCGGGATCGCACCATTCCCGATGCACGCCGGTGGGACGGAATTCGCCTTCCAGAAGTTTTCCATCGGTATGCATAGCCCGAAGGATTGTCTCCACCTCCTGCTCGGCCAATCCATACCGTTTAGAGAGTTCTTGCGTCGTGAACGGGCCGTGCGTGCGCGCGTACCTTCGCACGATTCCCCCTAACGCATCCACAACGGGTATGAGAAACGTTTCCGCCAACCCGGGTGGAAGCGGGCATCCAACGCCGTCACGATAACGGGCCGCA
Source organism: Bryobacteraceae bacterium (assembly GCA_039934475.1). Taxonomy (GTDB): domain Bacteria; phylum Acidobacteriota; class Terriglobia; order Bryobacterales; family Bryobacteraceae; genus JBDTMC01. The sequence continues at coordinate 15,845 of JBDTMC010000037.1, forward strand.
TATTCAACCGGAATATAGCGCGACTCTCCCGCGATGCGTACGCGCACGGCACGCCGCGAATTCGCCAAGCCCTGGACAGTAGAAGCAATGGCCGGCGTGGCGCAACGGGCCATCAATTCCGATTCCGTCAGATCGCCCAGCTTCAGCAGAAGGTCGTGTAGTCCATCTTCATGACGCGCCTGGTATTCGGGATCCAGTGCCTGAAGCTGAGCCTCCACTTCATCCATCGCCGCCCCATCAAGCAGTTCGCGAAGGTCGACATTACCCAATATTTCTTCTAATTGAGACTGATCGATGGAGAGGGCCTGCGCTCGCCGCTCTGCCAGCGGGGCGTCGCCTTCATAGATGTAATTGGCGATGTAGGAGAACAGCAACGCCGAGGCGAAAGGCGAAGGCTTCGTCGACGTGATGGACGTCACGCGGATCCGTCCCTGCTCAATTTTCTTCAAGACCTGGGCCGCTGCGGCCAGATCTAAGACCTCGCGCAAACATTCACGATACGTTTCCAGCAGGATGGGGAAGGAAGAATAGCGCGCCGCCACCGCCATCAGTTCCGCCGCACGCTTCCTCTGCTGCCACAGCGGAGCTCGCATACCCGGCCGCCGGCGCGGCAATAGCAGGGCACGTCCCGCAGCCTCGCGAAATTTTGCCGCAAACAACGACGTGCTGCCCAACTGACGCAGCACTAGTTCTTTCAATTCGGCCGCGGACGGCAGTAGGTCGGCGTCTTCCAGCATTTCGCCGCCTTCGGGCACACGGATCACGAACCCATCGTCTGACCACATCGTTTCCACGTCCAGGCCGCGTTGTGCGCGTAGGCGCGACGTAACAGCCATACACCACGGTGCGTGAACTCGAGTGCCAAACGGAGTAAGAACGCAGAGGCGCCAATCGCCCAACTCATCGCGGCACCGCTCAATCAAAATTTCTTCGTCATTCGGTACCACACCCACCGCTGCAGATTGGTCTTCCAGATAGCGCAGCAAATTTTCCGCGGCGTTCCCCTCCAGACTGTGATCCTCAACCAGCTTCGTGTATGCCACTGGTCGCGGAAGCTGCAGCAACTCACGCGTCATCTTGCCGATATTCTCGCCAAATTCCGCGGGACGGCTCGCCGTGTCGCCATGCCAAAACGGCATCTTGCCTGGCTCGCCCGGCGCAGGTGAAACCAGCACGCGATCGTGGTTGATCTCTTCGATGCGCCACGTGCTGGCGCCCAGGATGACGGTGTCGCCGGTGCGGCTCTCGAACACCATCTCTTCGTCCAGTTCGCCCACGCGGGCGCCCCTTGTCGCGCCCGCTAGGAAGACGCCAAAGAGGCCGCGATCCGGAATGGTTCCGCCGTTCGCAATGGCAACTTTCTTCGCGCCTTCCCTCGGCGTGATCCGATTCGCCACGCGGTCCCACGTAATGCGCGGCCGAAGCTCGGCAAATTCATCCGATGGATAACGCCCAGAGAGCATGTCCAGGACGCTTTCAAACATGGAGCGCGGCAAATCCGAATAGGGCGCCGCCCGGCGGATGACCTCGTAGAGTTGATTCGTATCCCACGGATCCACTGCCACCATGGCCACAATCTGTTGCGCCAGCACATCCAACGGGTTTCGCGGGTAGCGCACGCTCTCCACCTTGCCTTGGTGCATGGCGCGCGTGATAGCCGCGCAGGCAACCAAGTCGCCGCGATACTTCGGGAAAATGATGGCGGCACTCACGCCGCCCACGTGGTGGCTGGCTCGGCCGATTCGCTGCATTCCGCTCGCGACTGAAGGTGGAGCTTCAATCTGAACCACCAGATCCACCGCGCCCATATCTATGCCTAGTTCCAGGGAAGATGTGGCCACAATGCCGCGCAGCTTTCCTGTTTTAAGGCGTTCTTCAATGTCCTTTCTTTGCGCCGCCGCCACACTCCCGTGATGCGCGCGCACCAGCGTCTCGCCCGCCAGTTCATTCACGGCGGCAGAAATTCGCTCCGCCAGCCTGCGGCTATTCACGAAGATCAGCGTGGATGTATGGGACCGCACCAACTCCAACAACTTCGGATGGATCGCGCTCCAAATCGACGGACGCACGGGACCCTGCGACGCGGGACCACTGGGAATGGGCTCAATTTCATCGAGCCGCTTCATGTCGTCGAGCGGCACTTCGATCCGCAAGTCCAACTTCTTCGGCGCGCTCGCATCCACGATGCTGACGCGGCGGAAAGGGATGGCCTTGACCTCCGCGTCGGATTCAAGGAAATCCTCCGCCTCGGTGACTTGCACATTGCGTTCGCGCGGAAGGCTTGCCCCCTCGGTCCCGCCCAGAAAGTGAGCGACTTCATCCAGGGGACGTTGCGTAGCGGACAGTCCAATCCTCTGTAGACGCCGGCCGCACAGATGTTCCAACCGTTCCAGCGACAGCGCCAGATGTGATCCACGCTTGCCCGGCACCAGGGCGTGAATCTCATCCAGGATGACGGTATCGATCGAACGCAGGGCTTCCCGCGCGTTTGAAGTCAAAAGCAGATAGATCGATTCCGGCGTCGTGATCAGAATGTCCGCGGGCTTCCGTGTAAAGCGGGAACGTTCCGCCGTGGTGGTGTCTCCGGTTCGGATGGCGATAGCCGGTTCATGAAAGGGGACGCCCAGTTTACGGGCCATCTGGGCAACGCCCACCAGCGGCGCGCGCAGGTTCTGTTCCACGTCCACCGCCAGTGCCTTAATGGGCGAGATGTATAAAACGCGGCAGCGCTCCGACGCTGGGGCGACGGGCCGGAACATCAATTGATCGATACACCACAAAAACGCCGAAAGCGTCTTTCCGGTACCCGTCGGAGCCAGGATCAAGGTCGATTCCCCCCGCGAGATCGGAGGCCAACCCAGTTCTTGCGCCTTAGTTGGCGCCGAGAACACTGCATTGAACCACTCGCGCGTCGGGGCATGGAACAGCGCAAGCGGATCGCCAGTTTCAGTAATGACCTTGCTCGCCAGCCGCCCCACACTCATATTATGTGTGATGCTTCGCCCGCTGGATAATTTCACTTTCTTGCCCTAGAACCGGTGCCAGCAGATGGAATTGAGCACACTCCGCTTGCTCCACGCCAGCCTGCCCCGATTATTGATACTTTTGGATTTGAGGAATTTATGAAGAGCTTTCTAAGGCCGGCGGGACTGCTGTGCCTATGCGTGTCGGGTATCATCTTCGCCCAGGACGGCCCCGAGTCGGTCATTCGGGGAACCAAGCAGTTCCAGAAAAGGGTTATCGTTTCCGGCCTCGCAGAACCCTGGGAGCTCACGTGGGGCCCGGATAATATGCTCTGGGTGACTGAGCGTACCGGGAAGCGGGTGACCCGAGTCGATCCGGCCAATGGTGCACGAACCGTCGCCATCACCATCGATGAAGCCACTTCGGCTGGCGGGCCAGACGGCGTGCTGGGAATGGCGCTCCATCCCGAGCTCTTGAAAGGGACAGGAAACGATTTCGTCTACGTCGCCTATACCTACGTTGACAAAATCAAGGGACCGGATCTCTCGGTGACTGATCCCGAAAGTCCCTATCGTTACCTGTACTTCAAAATTGTGCGTCTTCGCTACAACCCGGCGGATCGGAAGCTCTCTGATCCGTTGCTGGTGGTCTCTGGACTGCCAGCCGGCGACGATCACTCGGGCGGCCGTTTGAAATTTGGCCCCGACGGCAAACTCTATTTCACCATCGGCGACCAAGGTCACAACCAGTTCGCGAATTTCTGTCTGCCCGTCGAAGCCCAGCGCTTGCCCACCCGGCAGGAGATCGACGCCAAGGATTACTCCGCCTACGTCGGAAAATCTCTGCGCTTGAATCTCGACGGCTCCATTCCCCGGGACAACCCTAAGCTGAACGGTGTCGTCAGTCACGTCTTCACCTACGGCCATCGCAATCCACAAGGGCTCGACTTCGGGCCGGATGGCACTCTTTACTCCGCCGAGCACGGTCCGAAGACCGACGACGAAATTAACATTCTCACCAGCGGGTCCAACTACGGATGGCCGCACGTGGCCGGTTTCAAAGACGACAAAGCCTATGTCTACGCTCGCTGGGCAGACTCCAAAACACCATGCGCGCAGCTGAAATACAACGATCTCGACATTCCTGCTTCCGTCCCGCAGGATCGTGAATCCGCGTTTACGCAGCCCTTTGTGAACCCTATCGCCACAATGTTTACCGTTCCCACCGGCCACAACTTTCAGGATCGAGCATGCGGCGGCGTGGATTACATCTGTTGGCCTACCGTGGGCATCTCCGATGTCGAGTACTACGAATCCAAGGGCAAGGGCGTCCCCGGCTGGGATAAAGTCCTTCTCATTAGTACGCTCAAGCGCGGCTCGCTGTACGTCTTGCCTCTCAGCGCGGATGGTAAGAAGGCGGCCGGGCACTTTTCTCGTTACTTCGAGTCGGAGAACCGATTCCGCGACACGGCAGTAAACCCGGACGGAAGGACAATCTACATCGCAACCGACCCCAGTGGGCTCGCCGGCGCGGCCGACGCCGGCACGACATCTAAAATGGATAATCCCGGAGCAATTCTAGCTTTCACCTATATCGGCGAGGGTGCATCGAACGCCGAGCCAGCGCAATCGACCGCCAACGCCAAAAAATCAAAACCGGAGGCGAATCCTGCGCCAATTGTCGTTGGTGGAATTGCTCCCCAATTCACGACTGCCCAAGCTGCCCGCGGCAAGACCGCCTACACCGCGACATGCGTAGCCTGCCACGGTACGACGATGACGAACGGAGCATATGGGACGCCGCTCGCCGGCGAATACTTCAACACCCGGTGGTCGCGTCGCAGCGTCCGCGCGCTTTACGAACGTGCTCAAAAAACGATGCCTCCCGGCGCCCCCGGCTCCCTGCCGCCTGACACCTATGCCGACATAGTGGCCTACATACTCGAGGTCAATGGGTTCACCGCAGGAGACCAAGCTTTGCGGGTCGGCGACGAGAAACTGGGCCGGATGGTCCTGAAGTAACGACGAGGGTCCAACCCACGCCCTACGGTGCTGCAGAAATAACGATATTTCTGCAGCCGAATCAATAACATCCGCAAAGTCGCGTACGGAACTCCACCGTCACGTGCTCTAGTGGACTTGCCTGGACCCGTCTGTCACGTCGGCCAAGCGGAAAGATTCAAACTCTTTTAACACCTTCAACACTCGCGAAAACTCGCGATTCTCTGGAAGTGCTTGCAGCAAAAGCAGATCAAAGGAATCCGGCACGAGGCCTTTCAACACTTCAACACGATTTTTCGTTGAACGAAGGCCGGTCGCGCCCCCTGAAGAAAAACCTAAGCGAGAATCTCTTTGACCAGATTCCCGTGGACGTCCGTAAGTCGGAAATTGCGTCCCTGGAATTTGTAGGTCAACTTAGTATGTTCGACGCCCAGACAGTGCATCAAAGTAGCCTGAATGTCATGCACATGCACCGGGTTCTCGGTGATGTTATACCCGTAGTCATCCGTAGCGCCATAACTAATGCCGGGCTTCATCCCGCCCCCGGCGAACCACATGGTGAAACAGCGCGGATGATGGTCGCGCCCGTAGTCGTCCTTGGTCAGCCGGCCCTGGCAATACACCGTGCGCCCGAATTCCCCGCCCCACACCACCAGCGTGTCGTCCAACATGCCTCGCTGCGCCAGGTCCTTCACCAGTGCCGCCGATGCCTGGTCGGTCTCCTTGCAGCGCTTCGGGATGTCCTTGGGCAGGTTGCCATGGTGATCCCAATCGCGGTGATACAGCTGCACGAAACGGACACCGCGCTCTGCCAACCGCCGCGACAGCAGGCAGTTATACGCGTACGTGCCCGGCTTCTTCACATCTGGCCCGTACATCTCAAGGACGCTGGCCGGCTCCTTGGAGAAGTCGGTCAAGTCGGGAACGGAACTCTGCATCCGGAACGCCATCTCATATTGTGAAATGCGCGTCGCAATCTCGGGGTCCTTCACATCTTCGTAATGCGACTCGTTGATCTCATTCACAGCGTCGAGGAAGACGCGCCGGTTGTCCTTCGGGAAGCCGGCGGGATCGGTAAGATACAAAACCGGATCGCCCACTGAACGGAACTTGATGCCCTGGTAACGCGTGGGCAGGAAGCCGGAGCCCCACAGGCGGTCGTACAGCGGCTGTCCGCCGCCATTGCTGGACGAGATCATGACGACGAACGCCGGCAGGTCCGACGTTTCGCAGCCGAGTCCATAAGCAACCCAGGAACCCATCGACGGCCGCCCTGCGATCTGGCTGCCCGTCTGGAAGAACGTCACCGCCGGATCGTGATTAATAGCATCGGTGTGAACCGACTTCACGAACGTCAGCTTATCGGCAATCTTCGCGGTCTCCGGCAGCAACTCACTCAGCCAGGCGCCGGACTCGCCGTGTTGCGCAAAGGCAAACTTCGAAGGCACCACTGGAAAACTGGATTGCGTGGCCGACATCTGCGTCAGCCGCTGCCCGTTGCGCACGCTCTCCGGAAGGTCCGTGCCCTGGAATTGCGCCAGCCGTGGCTTGTTGTCGAACAACTCCATCTGCGAAGGGCCGCCGGATTGGAACAGGTAGATGACGCGCTTCGCCTTCGCCGGGAAGTTCGGGAACCCGGGCAAACCCGGCTGGCCCTTCACTGGCGCGGCTGCCGGCAGCAGACTCGCCAGCGCCGGTATGCCAATGCCGGTGGCGGCGGCGCCAAAGAAGTGCCGTCGGGTAAGTCGCAATCGTGCTTCTAGATCGGGAAGTGCCATCGGTTACTCCTTGGTCACGGTTTCGTCGAGGTTGAGGATGATGCCGCCGAGAGCCGCATAGGAAGCAAGCTCCGGCGCTGCAATCTTCTTCGGTATAGGCGATTCGCCTTGGCGAAGATACTCTTGCGCGTCCTTCGGATGTGCCTTGTAGTAAGTCTCGAATTTCTCTAGCGCCTTCTCCAGGGCCGAGCGCTCCCGCGCCTTTGGATCACGGCCGAGGACAGTATGGAAGCCGTACGCAAGCCGGTCCTGGCCACCCTCGGTAAGCATCCGTTCGCCCAGCTTACGGGCAGCTTCCAGGAAGAGCGTGTCGTTCATCAGGTTCAGCGCCTGCAGCGGCGTGTTCGTTCGATTCTCACGAACGATGCAGACTTCATGCGTCGGCGAATCGAAGTTGATCATGTTCGGCGGCGCGATGGTGCGGCGCCAATACGTGTATAGGCTGCGCCGGTAGAGGCTGTCTCCCGTGTCCGCCTTGTAGCCAGTGCCGCCTTGCAGTTCCTGCCACAAACCGTCCGGCTGGTAGGGCTTCACTGAAGGACCGCCCATTTTGTTGGCCAGCAGCCCTGAGACGGCCAGCGCCTGATCGCGAATCATCTCCGCCGGCAAACGGTAACGCGGACCTCGCGCGAGCAGACGGTTCTCCGGATCGCGCTGCAGCATCTCCGGGCCCGCGGTGGATGCCTGGCGATAAGCGGCGCTCATCACCATGGTCTTCATGATGTGCTTGACGTCCCAGCCAGAGTCCATGAACTCGACGGCCAGCCAATCCAGCAGTTCCTGATGGATGGGCCATTCGCCTTGCGAGCCGAAGTCCTCGACGGTCTTAACCAGGCCAACGCCGAAGAGCGAAGCCCAGTAGCGGTTCACAGCGGCACGCGCCGTCAACGGATTCCCGCGGTCCGCCAGCCACATCGCCAGACCGAGCCGGTTCTTCGGCCAATCGGGTTTCATGGGCGGCAGAAACGAGGGGATGTTAGGAGTCACCGGATCGCCGGGCGCATCATAGGCGCCGCGCTTTAGGACGAACGTGGGCCGGCGCTCCGTGCGCTCCTTCATCACCATTACGGTCGGGATGCTGTCGTAGAACGTATTGCGCTGGCTGGTAGCAATGGCAAGCCGAGCGCGAGCCTGAGCGACATTTTTCGGTGCGTACTTATCGAGGAAAGCCAGATGCAGCTTAGCCGTCTCTGCCGCACTGCGATTGCTCTTCGCTGCCAGGGTGTTCAGCGGCTCAGTCAGGTTCAGCGCGGCGACTTCGTCCGCGGAGAGCGCCCGGCCGTAGACGCGCACATCCTTGATATCGCCCTGGAAACGCAGACCGCCGCCCGCGCCGATGCGCCAAGGCTCCTTCGAATCCATCGGCCAAACAAACTGATCGAACAGGATCTTCAGCTCCTGCAGCTCGCCGTTGACGTAGATGCGTACACCGGCGGCTTTCATGCTGCCGTCGTAGGTGGCGACAATGTGCTGCCATTCGCCTTGCTTTACCGGCTTCACCGTCTCCATCCGCATCGCCAGATCGGTCCAGCGGTAGGTGACATGGAGCCGTACCTTGCCATCGATGAGATAGAGCGCGTGCTGCTGTCCTTCGAAGTAATCCTCGCCCTTGGAGAGAATTGCGCCCTTCAACGTTTCGGGCTTCACGCGCGCCGCCAGCGTGAACGGGTCACGGTAGCTGATCGTGGGCTGAGCCTTGCCCGCATCAACGGTACGCTTGCCGTCAAAATGCTGCTCGTCGGCCGCCAGTTCGCTCGATAAAATGAGGCCATCCAGCGGAGCCCAAGCCACCGTCTTCTTGTGCCCGGCGATCTCCTTCTCCCACTTCTCTTGCGCCGCGGCTGAGGCTGGCTCCAGGCCCTTCACGTGTTGCCCGGCCGTCTTCATCGCCTCGTCAAGCTGCGCCAGCTTAGTCTCCTGCTCCGGCAGCGGAGCCTTGATCGTCGGCTCCTCGTTCCCGAAGTTCCACACGAAGCCCTTCTCGGGAACGTTGTTATAGAACGCGAACATCGAGTAGTAATCGCGCTGCGTCATCGGATCGAACTTGTGATCGTGGCAACGCGCGCACCCCAGCGTGAGGCCGAGGAACACGGTCGAAGTCGTCTCCGTCCGGTCTGCTACATAGTCGACGCGAAACTCTTCGTCTACGATGCCGCCTTCGGCCGAGGTGCGATGGTTGCGTTGGAAGGCCGTCGCGATCTTCTGCGAGAGCGTCGCATTGGGAAGCAAATCGCCGCCAATCTGCTCCAGCACAAACTGGTTGTACGGCATGTTCTTCTGGAATGCGTCGAGAACCCAATCGCGCCATCGCCACATGTCGCGAGGCCCGTCGGACTGGTAGCCGTTGGTGTCGGCATACCGGGCGGCTTCCAGCCAGCGAATCGCCATGCGTTCGGCGTACCGCGGCGATGCCAGCAGCCGGTCCACAACCTTCTCGTATGCCTGTGGCGAATCATCGTGAATAAACGCGTCCACTTCCGCCGTCGTGGCGGGCAGGCCGGTGATGTCAAAACTCACGCGACGGATCAGCGTGGCCCGGTCAGCCTCTGGCGAAGTATGAATGCCGTCGCGCTCCAGGCGTGCCAGGATGAATTGATCGATCGGGTTCTTCACCCAAGCCGCATCCTTAACGTCCGGCGCGGCGGCCTTCACGGGCGGTACAAACGCCCAATGCTTTTCGTACTTCGCGCCCTGCTCGATCCACGTCTTCAGCACCTGAATGTCGTGATCGGAGAGCTTGTCGTGCCCCATGTAGGCGGGCGGCATGCGAAGAGTCTTGCTATCGGAAGTGATCCGCTTGAAGGCCTCGCTCTGCTCCGGATGGCCCGGAACCAGCCCGAACCGGCCCTTGCCCAGGTCGCCCTTAGCGCCCTCTTCCTGATCCAGGCGCAGCTTGCTCTTACGGTTGTTCTTGTCCGGCCCGTGGCAGGCGAAGCAGCGGTCGGAGAGGATGGGGCGAACGTCCTTGTTAAAGGAGAGTTCAGCGGCGGCGCTGCCAGGGGCAAGCACGGCGACGAAGGCGATACAAGAAACCCAGCGCATGTTTTGTTGGACGCCGGTCCCAGCCGGCAAGCTAAATCAATTATACTTCACCGATTACGCGGGGAAGGTTCTGAAGTGGGTTTTACGCTTCTGGTAGGCCTTGGCCAATTCGATGTAAACCCCCAGGTCGCGGTCCAGGTCTGACTGGGTGCCATCGAAGTAGAACGAGCGTATCGGAAGGCCTCCTAAGTCGCGGCTGAGGCGGGGATAGATGGCTTCGCTGACAATCCCATTCATACACGTAAAGGGGCTGATATCAATGATGCCATCCACGCCCTTTTTGGCCAGATAGACCGCTTTCCCGACGTTCAAAACCATTTCGCCTAGCGCACCATGGCTGGGCAGATAGGGTTCCGCATACGCCAGGATTTCCTGAACGGGCGGCTCTTCATAGCCGATAAAGTCCTGCTTGAATGGCTCCAGCAGAGCGTGCTCATCCCGATACTGGACCCGGTTACGGAGCCAGGCGCCGAAGGCCTCCGTTGAGTACAGGCGCCCGCGCAGCTTCAACTTTCGGAACTGTTCGGCGTTGGTGTACCAGATCCATTCGGTGATGTCTGAGATCCAGGCATCGCCACCATACTCCTCCACTCGGCGCACCAAGTCGTCATTGGAGAACGTATTGAGACGGCAGAAGATTTCGCCCACCACGCCGATCAAGGGGCGCGAACGGTCCCGGCAGCACTGCACGGCATGGAACCGATCGCGACTGCGAATCATGGCCTGCCGCAGGGCGTGAAGCTGGGGGCGTGGCTCGATCGAGGCCTGCTCGACCGTTGTCGCCACATCCTCAAGAGCCATTTCGTAAGCGTTGTCGGCGGCTCCTGCCTCCACCTCATGGGGCCGGTACACCAGCAGCATCTTCTGCAAAATGTCGCCCGCCACCAGCATGCGCCACCCGGTCCGCAGGAAAGGCCGCGCCAGGTGTCCCAATCCCGAGTAACCGTTCTTGCTGGTCGGCGAAAGAATCGAGGTAGAGCCGAAACCATTGGAATCGAGAATCGCCCGCAGATAGGGCGCGTACTGTCCGAAGCGGCACGGACCATCGGCCGTGGGCATGAAGAGCGACGTGCGTTCCGGTTCTGCCCCCGGCTTGGTGAGAGCCTTCATGAAGTCGCCTACCGTGACTTTCGCCGGATAGCACTCATCGCCAGACGTGTAGTGGGCGCCCAGTTCGCGTGTCACGTGATCGGATGGCGGCGTGATATGCGCGTCAACGCCCAGGGCTCGGAACCCGGCGGCAAACAGGCGTGCGCTGCCGTGGGCCATGGGCGGAATCAGAACCAGCTTGCCTTTTAGAGGGTTGTCGCCGACATCGTTTTTACGTTCGGGCTTGCGCTCGAGCAGTTGTAGCATCGCAGTATCCCCTTGCTGTCCAGATAGGCCTCACAGCGGGTCATGTAGCCGGCGTCGTTGCCGTGGCCGTCGAATTGGAGCACTAGTAGCGGCGCTCCGGCCGAGAGGCGGGCAAAGTATTTGATGTACGAATCGGGTCCGCACTTGAAGTTGGAGATATAGATCAGGTGAAGGTTGTCGTTGGCAGCGGAGCGGCGCGTCGCCTCCAGGATCTTCCGGCCTGAGGCCCAGTACATATTGGAATGAATGTCCACCGACTTTTCGCGGCCAGTAACAATGAAATCGAACGGGATGACGTTGGCGCCGTAGTTGCGGCGCAACTTGCGGGGAATGTCACAGTTGATGTTGCGGTCGTAGATGTTGTATCCGCGGCCAATCAGGATCAGGCCAGGCTCACCTGTCTTCTCGAGCGTCTCCATCGCCCGGGACCCGGCCTCCAGCAGGCGGTCCTGAAACTCGCACTGCACCTTGTAGGCAGCGTCCACGGCTCGATCGCTCACGGCGCGGCTGACGCCAAACCGCCGCGAGACCTTCCACAACTCCTTCTTCACATGATCCTGCCCCATCTGGAAATGCAGACTGGGAGCCAGCAGCTTGGCGGCGTCCGCCTCAATGCCCGGCGCCGATTGCAGGACGTAAGGAAGCGTTTGATTCCACGGGCAGTAGTGGGCGATACAGTCGTCTTCGTCGTGACTTTCGGCATCAAGAACGTTAGGCACCAGTACGAAGTCCACCCCATCGTCGAGCAGCGTCTTTACATGCCCGTGCGCTACCTGGACAGGGAAGCAGGGCTGCGCCAACGCCAGTTCCACGCCGAGTGAAGCGATGCGGGCATCAGTCTGGCGGGAGAGGACAGTTCGTACGCCGATACCGGAGAAGTAACGATGCCAGAAAGGGTAACGGTCGAACGTCGACATCGTCCGCGGGATACCGACCAGTGGCCCGCCGGTTATTGCCTCCGGCGTGGCGGTCAACTCAGCCATTACCTTTTCGCGAAACGCGAAGAGATCTTCAATCACAGGCTTGCGGCAGGAGTTGAATACCTTGCGGTACTTGTCGGAACACTTATCGCCCCAGAAGCTTTTCTGGCCCTCAATCTTGAATTCCTTGATATCGCATTCGTTAGTGCAGGCATGGCAGACGAAGTCGCGGGTCTGGACATCCAAGCGGCTCAGGTCGTAGCCTCTGAACTTACTGGCCTTGCGCGTCGAACGATGCCAGTCACGCGCGATCAGAGCCATGCCTACCGCGCCCATAACCCCGTTGTAGGGAGGCACGACTATCTTCTTTCCGAGCACGTGCGAGAACGCCGCCGTTACGGCATCGTTGTAAGCGGTGCCGCCCTGGAAGTAGATGACGTTTCCGATCTTGCGGCCGCGAACCACGCGGTTGAGGTAGTTGAGCGCGATCGAGTAGGAGAGGCCGGCCACCAGGTTCGCCTTCGATTCGCCCTTGTGCAGCCATCCCGTGACATCGCGCTCCATGAACACAGTGCAGCGCTCGCCCAGGCGCGTCGGAGCGTTAGAAGAGAGCGCGAGTTCGGCGAACTCTCCTTTAATCTGGATACCGAGCTTTTCGGCCTGTTCCTCGAGGAACGACCCGGTGCCGGCGGCACACGCCTCGTTCATGGCGAAATCAACCACCACCCCGTCTTCGATCGAGATGAACTTGGAATCCTGGCCCCCGATCTCGAAGATGGTCTCCACCGGCTCGCCACCGAGGGTCTGGCTGATGTGCCACGCACCGGTCTTGTGGGCGGTGATCTCGTCGTTCACCGTATCCGCTCCTACGAACTCGGCAATGAGCTC
>JBDTMC010000038.1:0-28785 GCA_039934475.1 Bryobacteraceae bacterium
GGGTGAGCACTAGATTTTTCAACTTTCAGGCTCATCGTTGGATTGGAATATGCTGCCGTCTGGTGCAGTCTCGGTGTTTTGCTAGCCCAGCAGGCTTCCCCCGACCCGCTTCGTCGATGGCTGGACCAGTTTGCGCAACGACAGTTGCAGACTCGTGAGGACGCCATCGCCAAGATCCGTACTGTGGCCGACGCGGAACGCCGGAAGCAATCGGTTCGTGAGACCTTTCTCTCACTGATCGGCGGTCTTCCAAACTACAACGGTCCCCTGAACCCAACAATCACGGGCCGAATCCAGGCCGCCGACTACTCTATCGAGAAGGTGATCTTCCAGAGTCTGCCCAATTTCTATGTCACCGCCAATCTCTATCGACCGAACAAAGCGGGCCGCTACCCGGGCATTCTGCTGCAGGCCGGACATACGCAGGAGGGCAAGCCTGAGGGACAGCGGCTGGCAGCGAATCTAGCGTCGAAGGGGTTCGTTGTGCTGGCCACCGATCCCATCGGCCAAGGCGAGCGGGAGCAAACCTACGATGCCAGAGTGGATCGCGCGCTGGCAGGTTGGTCGGTCCCGGAACATATCCAGGCGGGGGCGCAGAGCGTTTTAATTGGTCAGAGCTCGGCACGCTATTTCATCTGGGATGCCAAGCGCGCCTTGGACTACCTAGTGAGCCGGGAGGATGTAGATCCGAATCGCCTCGGCGCTGTGGGGTGCTCCGGAGGGGGAGCGTTGACCACATTCATCGGCGCCTTGGACCCTCGCTTGAAGGCCGTCGCGCCCGCCTGTTTCGTGAATTCTTATCGCTTGTTGTTCGCGGGACCGAACCCGGATTCGGAGATGAGTCCGCCCGGCTTGCTCGTCAATGGCCTGGATATGGCGGACTATGTCGAGTTATCGGCGCCCACGCCATGGTTGATTCTCGCCACTCAAGATGACTACTTCACGCCTCCCGGAGCGAAGTTGGTCTATGAGGAAGCGCGCCGCTGGTTTGGCCTTTATGGCGCGCAGGACCGGTTGAAGTTCTTCGTCGGAGGGGGGCCTCATGGGACGCCATTGGAAACGCGAGAGGCGATTTACGACTGGATGATTCGCTGGCTGAAGGACGGCAAGGGTGACGGGCACGAGCAGCCTGTGAAGCTGTACACGAACCTGGAACTGCTGGTTACGCCAACCGGCCATGTGGACGACCAGCCGGGCAGCCGCAAGCTTTTTCAATTGATCCTGGACGACTATCGTGCCAAGAAGAACCAAGGCAGTCTGGCGGAATTACGGGCGGAACTCGCACGGTTGAACTATTCCTCCGACGGCGTGCCACCGAAGACGGTGATGCGGAATCAGCATGTCCAGTTTGAGAGCGAGCCTGGGCTTGAAATCTCTGGCGACTTCTACTTGCCTCGCGGCGACGGGCGCCATCCAGCGGTGCTGCTGGTGGCCGACAAGATGACCAACAGTGCCATTCCATCCACTGCTGTCCTGGCACAGCGAATGGCCAAGGCGGGCCAGGTAGTTCTGCTACTGGAGCCTCGCGATGCCCCCGGCGAAGGGGAACGGCCGTTCGTCGGCAACTGGCTGACCAACACCAGGGCCAATCAGATCGGCCGTAATTTGCCGGCGATGCGGGCGCACGATATTCTGCGCGGGGTGGATCTGCTGGCTGCGCGCGCTGATGTCGAACCCGCTTCCATTCGCGCCGCGGCGCGCGGTGTCAAAGGAGTGTGGCTGCTGCTGGCGGCCGCCGTAGACTCGCGGATTAGCAGGGTCTGGCTGGACCGGACGCCGCACAGTCTGCGTGCAGCGCTCGAAAACCCAATGAACACAGCGTTGTTCGATGCGGTGATTCCGGGCTTCGCTCTGCACTGGGATTTGGATGATCTGACGAAAGCCCTGGGGAGCCGGACCGTCTTGTGGACGGATCCGGCGAACTGGATGGGGCGGCCGATTGCTCTCGGTCCGCCGTTTCGCTATCGCCACGTGCTGGGCGACAACACAGATCTCGCCGACGAAGAGGATGACGCCTTCCTCCGCGAGTTCCTGCAGTGAGGTGCTATTTCTTGGGAGGGTTGATCATGATGTGCGCGCCAGCGGTGCCGGGAGACATTAGCCACGGAGCATTGTCACTTCCCTTAGTGGAGAGTCCGGTGGATTCGGCCGTGGCAAACGGCACATAGATCACCCAGCGCAGGTAGGAGTCTTGTACTTTACCCGTTGCGCCGTCGAAGCTCTTGCCTGTGAGGACATACAACGTACGAGGAGCCTTCGGCATGGCCAGCTTCCCGTCTTCCACTTCTTTGAATCGGACCTCATTCCGCTTTGGCCCGGTGACGCCTTGCGCCAGAAGCTCACGCCCGCGCGCCATGAAAGGTTCGAGGTCTTTGTGGTAGCAGGCCACGTTGAAGGTCGGTTTGGCGGGATCGGAGGCGAGACACACCATCTCGTTTTTTCCTTCGCGGAGAAGCGTCATCTTGCCGGCGTCCTTATAGCCGAGCACCGCCGCTCCCTCTCGCAGCTCAACGGGGGCAGCCAATACGGCGCTCGATATCTGAACCTGTGCGGACGGAATCTCAGCGGCACCCGCAAACGAGGCGAACATCATCGCCCCAAGCACAATTGTTGCTTTCATAGCAGACCTTCCTCGGCGCACAAAGCGCGTGGGAACCACAATATCATCGCCAGGGGGGCCAGTGGACAGGCTGCTTGTCGCGGTGCGCTCTAACGGCCTTTTTGTGTGATGGTGACCTTGGAGCCAGCCACAGTGAGGACGGCGCTTCTCTCCTTGCCGGTAGTATTGGCCACAGTGTGCCAATAGACCGCGCCGTTCCCCTGGCCGGTTTGTCCGGTCACCAGGGTGAGCCACGAAACATTGCTTGACGCATTCCAGGTACAGGAATTGCCCGTTGCGACAGTGAGGGAACCGGACATTACCGACGCTGTCGAGACTGGTGGGGCGCCGGTAACGCGGTATACGCAGCCGGAAGCTTGGGTCACCGTATAGTTTCGCCCGGCGATGAGGAACACAGTGCTCCGGGTAGAGCCTTGATTGGCCGCCACCGAATACTTCACGGTCTTTGAACCGTTTCCTATGTCGTTCGCGGTTATAGTTACCCAGGAAACGGAACTGACGGCCGTCCACGTGATCGCGGCGTTGGCGACGACGGCCACGGAACCTGTGCCGCCAGCCGCGGGAAACGTCCCACCGGTCGTCCCGATGGTCGGTACGGGCATCTGGCCTTGAGTGACGGTGAGTTTGACGCCGGCAATCGCCACTGAGCCGGAACGCGGCGGTCCGCTGTTGGCGGGAATCGTCAGTTTAAGAGTCCCGTTGCCTGACCCGGCCGATGTTCCGACTCCGATCCACGAAGCGGAGGTCACGGCGGTCCAGTCACAGCCCGCTCCGACCGCAATCACGATGCTCGCGGATCCACCGGAGCCCTCAACCGTCAGCGATGTCTTCGACACCGTGAACTTGCAGGCCGGCAGGACCACGACGCCAAGTGGCGCCGTTTTGGTGAGGCCTCCGCCTTTCGCACTGAACGTGAGGGAATAAGAACCCGGTGTGACGTTGGCGCCGGTCTGCAGCGTGATTGTTGTGACAGAACCATCGAGCGCCAACGACACACCGCTCCCGACACTGCTGGTCACCCCTCGCGGCAGAGTTCCTGCGGTGACGGTTACGGGAGAGCTATAGCCGTCGAGTGCCGCGAGGCTGAGCGCGACGGCCGCGGAACCGCCCGGCCGAAGCGTAATGCTTAACGGCGAGACGGAGAACTGGAAACTCGGCGCCGGGGTCGCGCTGTCGGACCAGTTGGTGGCCAACCGGTAGACATCGATGCTGCCGAGGCCGGTGGCCTGATCGAACCCCGCGCCGGCGGAGAAGCCGGTCACGCCGGGCACCGTATTGCTGCCCGCGACAGTGTCGTGAAACACCGAACCGCCGCCCGCCGCCAGGGCATAGAACCGGGGATTGGCGTTGCCGGCCCGCGCGCCGGATTTCTGCAGCACCAGCGCCATGGCGCTCGCCAGCGCCGGCGCTGCCGCCGAAGTGCCCCCAACGACGTAGTAGGAACCGTTCTGACAAACCAGATAGCCATCGTGTATCGCCGCGTTTAGCGAAACATCGGGCACGTAGCGCCGATTCTGCGAAGGCGCGGCAGTGCCAGTCTGCCAGGAAGGTTTCGGGTAGAGGATGCTGGCGCCGCCACCGCTGCTCCATAGACCCGACCCGCCCATGGCGCCGCTCTCGTTCCACGCAGCCTCCGGAATGTAGCCCATGGCCGAGGAGCCCGTGCCATCGTTGGTGGTCTTCCAGTAGGAGCCCGAACTAACATCGTCCGCGAATTGCGTACCGCCCACACAGGTGCTGTAGGGCGACGAACAAAGGCCGTTCACGCCCGGGCCGCTAGTGGCGGTGAACGCGCCGGCGGAGTCGCAGCCGGCCGCGCCGCTGTCCCCGGACGACACAAAGACGGATATCCCCTGCGCCGCTGCCTGCTGCCAGAGAGCGTTCCAGAACTGGTTGCCTGAGCTACCGTAGTTGGCTTCACAGAGTCCAAAGCTGACGGTGATCAATGGCGCCAGGTTCCTGTCAACGATGTACTGCGCCGATAGCGCGACACCATCGCTGACTCGTGTGGAAGCGGATACCACGAACTTGACCGTCGCCTCCTTGGCCACCGCGCCCGCCCATTCCACGTCCAACATCGCCTCCATCAGTTCGCCGCCGGCGACAATTCCCGGATCGGTGCCGTTGAGAACTACCACCGGCGGACGCGCCGGAAGTTTAAAGAAAGAGCGGAAGGCATTGACATCGGCTACGTTGATGTTGGTTCGCCCTACAACGGCCACGGTCTGGCCGGCGCCGGTGATGTTGGCGTTGTACAGCGGCACAACGTTATAGATAGAAGCGAAATCGCCCGGAGCCAGGTAGTGCGTGCTGCCAGAAGTGTAGAACGGCGTCGCGGGAACATCCAAGGCTTGCGCGTGATGTTGTGGACGGGCGTGAAAGTCATGGAGGGAAGCGACGCCCGCCACCACGTCCGCCAAGGCAGCGGGAATCTCCAGATCGGCGGCGTTTGCGAGATGGTCTTCTCCGTTCACGACAAAGCGATGTACTTCGCTGTGGAACGCCCTATCCACTTGCGCAGCCATCCCGGTAAAGACCAGTGAACGCCGTCCTGCCGGGACAGGCTCCACTTCGAATCCCTGCTCCTCCAGCCAGACCGTGACACGTTCGATATCCTCTCCCGATACGCCAAACCGTTCCCCAAATGCTTGCGGTGTTATCCATTGCCGGTACTCCGGTGCGTGAGGGTTCCGCTGGGCTTCGAGCAGAGTCAGTAACGCTTGCTGCTGCTCTTCATCGGGAAGCAGGACGAGGATCATTCGTTGGAGGCGTGTGTTGGGAGACACCGCGCCGGCGTCGTATTCCGGGCGCGCCAGGGGATGGCGGTCGCCGCTGCGAACCACACGGACCTGCCGGTCAATGGCGCCTTTCACCCGGGAAGTGGACTGGTTCGCGCGGGGTTGCGCCACAAGAGAACACGTCAGCGCGATCCCGACCAGCATCGCGCTCCCGTAATGACCCGCAGGGCGTATCGATGGCATCTGAATGCCTCATCGACCAGCGGCAAAGCGGGATTCAAATATTGTTACTTAGGCCTTCGGGTGTGCTTTGTCGTAGACCCGCATCAAGTCCGTCAGTTCCACCTGTGTGTACTTTTGCGTGGTGGAAAGACGGGCGTGACCCAGCAACTCCTGGATGGAGCGGAGATCCGCGCCGTCGCTCAACAGATGGGTGGCGTAGGCGTGCCGGAAGCTGTGCGGGTGGACGCTGGGATCATCGCCGAGGGCGATGGCGTAGCGCTTCACAATGCCGCGCGCGCCACGGTCGCTGAGCCGGTTACCGGTGTGATTGAGAAACACAGCGGCTTCGTCGGCCAGACGGGGCGTGCGCACGGCGAGGTAGGCGGCCAGTGCTTCGGCGGCCTTGCCGGCAAAGGGGACCTGGCGCTCTTTGCGGCCCTTACCGCGTACGCGCAGCCAGCGCTCACTGTGATCGATGTCGGTGAGGTTGAGCCCCACCAGTTCGCTGACGCGTAGACCGCAACCGTACAGAAGCTCAAACAAGGCAAGGTCGCGCGCCGGGTGCGGCTGCTCCAGTTTGCCGGCGCCCACTGCATCCACCAGGTTATTGGTTTGTTCAGCGGTCATGACACGGGGCACGGTCTTAGGCGCTTTCGGTGTGCGCGCCAGTTTGGCGAAGTTGACCTCAATCAACTTTTCGCGAAGCAGGAATTGGAAGAGACCGCGGACGGCAGCCAGCTTGCGCCGGATGCTGGTGGGGTTGAGGTTCTGCCGGTAGAGATCGCCCATCCATTCGCGGATGAGGAGGTGATTGAATTCTGTGACGGCCGGCGGCGTCGAGTCCTTTAGCGAGAAGTATTCGAGGAACTGAGCGAGGTCGATACCGTAGTTGCGCACGGTGTGCGCCGAGGCGTTCTGGCGGCGGAGCTCATCGAGATAGCGGCCGATCTGATGTGCCAGGTCAGACATGGACGGCCAGATACTCATCGAGAGCGGCCATTGACCGGCGGCAGACCTCGGCGTGGCGCGCCTTCTTGTCGTGCCGGAACTGGTGGCGCGTGGACTCATCAAGCTGCGGCAGCAAGTCGAAAGCAATGTTGGCTGGCTGGTAGTGCTTGGGATCGGCGCCTGTGATGTATGCTGCCAGCGAGCCCAAGGCGGTCTCCCGCGGCATCGGGCGCCGAGGTTCGTTTTGGAGAAACGCGGCCGCATAGCGCGCGGCCAGCAAGCCGGTGGCGATGGACTCCACGTAGCCTTCGACGCCGGAGATCTGGCCGGCGAAAAACAGCCGCGGATCGGTGCGTAGTTGCAGCGTGGGGGTCAACAGCTCCGGCGCATTGATGTAGGTATTGCGGTGCATCTGGCCATAGCGCAGGAAGGACGCGTTCTCAAGGCCGGGGATGAGGCGCAGGACGCGTGCCTGCTCGCCGAATTTAAGGTGGTTCTGGAATCCGACGAGGTTGTAGCTGTCCGCGCGCAGGTTTTCCTGTCGCAGTTGCACCACGGCCCACGGGCGGCGGCTACTGCGAGGGTCAGCGAGTCCGACGGGTTTCATTGGTCCGAAGCGCAGCGTCTCCCGGCCGCGCCGCGCTAGCTCCTCGATGGGGAGGCAGGCTTCGAAGAATGGAACCTTACCCTCATGGACGCAGGCGTCGTCGGGAATATGCGCATCGACACTTTCTGCCGCCAGCAGAGCGTTGAGAAACGTCTCGTACTGCTCCTTATTCATGGGACAGTTCACGTAGTCGTCGCTGCCATCAAGCGACTTGCCCCAGCGTGAGGCACGGAACGCGATGGACATATCCACGGTATCCGCGTCGACGATGGGGCTGATCGAATCGTAGAAAAAGAGCCGATTCGAGCCGGTAAGACGGGCGATATCCTCCGCTAGCGGCTCACTGGTGAGAGGACCACTGGCGATAATCACGGCCCCTTCGACGGGAATCGAGCGCACTTCTTCGCGCCGCAATTCGATACGTGGGTGCTGCGCGATGCCGTTTTCGATCTCCGCCGCGAACACTTCACGGTCCACGGTAAGCGCATGTCCGCCGGGAACGCGCGCGCGGTCGGCGGCGCACAGCAGAAACGAACCCAATCGACGCAATTCGCGCTTCAACTGCCAGGAGGCCGTGTTCTCGCTTTCGCTCTTCAGCGAGTTACTGCACACCAGCTCGGCCAGATGGTTGGTCTTGTGCGCCGGCGTTTGCTTCGCCGGACGCATCTCGTAGAGAACCACGCCGAGCCCGGATTCCGCCGCCTGCCAGGCCGCCTCACAGCCGGCGAGACCGCCGCCGATTACGGTGAGATTACTTCCGCTCATAGAGGTACGCGCAGTTCTCCAGACGGCTCTCTCCGCCGTCGTTCACAGCGAACTGTGCGTTGGTTACCTTACCGCTGCGGTCGCGGCCGCTCCACAAGGTGGCGCTTGCATAGACGCCGTCCTTGCGAAGAGCGTAGAACGTGATGTCGAATTTGGCGAGCCGCGCTTTGTCTTCGCGGTAGTTATGCGCGATGCGTTTCAGCGTGTCGAGACAGGCATCGGCGGGCGACATCCCATGGCGCATGTTTTCAACAATGGTGTGGCCGCCGCAGACGCGGATATTCTCTTCGCCGCGTCCTGTGGAGCCGCCGGCGCCTATTTCCTGATCGACGTAAAGACCCGCGCCGATGATGGGCGAATCTCCGACGCGCCCGGGAATCTTCCACGCAAGTCCACTGGTTGTGGTTGTGCCCGACATCTCACCCTTCGTGTTCAGCGCGAGGCAATTGATGGTGCCCGTTGTGGGGAAGTGGGCCTGATGCAGGGCGAAGGCAAGAGTCTTCTCATCGGCGTCGGGGAACATCCGCTGCAGATGCTCCATCTGGGCCGTGCCCGTGGCGGGAGGAGCATCTACGCCATCGCTCCAGTTGCTGTGCCCTTCCGGATTGCGTAGCGTTTCCTTCCACACCAGCCACGCGATGCGGGCCTTCTCGGTAAGCAGGTTTTCTTCGGGGAAGCCTTGTGCTTTGGCGAAGCGGAGCGCGCCCTCGCCCACCAGCATGACGTGGTCTGTGCGCTCCATCACCAGTTTCGCGATTTTGGAGGGCGTCTTGATGCCGCGAATCGAACCTACAGAACCAGCGCGGCGCGTGGGTCCGTGCATGACACAGGCATCCAGTTCCACCACGCCCTCTTCATTCGGGAGACCGCCGTACCCCACTGAACTGTCTTCGGGGTCTTCTTCGACGATGTTGACGCCGGCAATCACGGCATCGAGCGTGTCGCGCCCGGCCTGCAGATACTCCATCGCTTTGCGGCAGGCGCGCAGCCCATTGCCGCTGGAGATCACGATGTTGCGCGGCGCTCCCTGTGCCAGCCCGCTCTGCGATGCGGCAGCCAGCGCGGCCGATCCTAACAGATACTGTCGTCTGCTAACCATTGTTGTCCTCGCCTCCGGCCTTCTCTACACTGAAGAGCAATGAAATTTGTGCTCGTAACGTTGCTGATGCTTGCCACATTGTTGTGCTTTGGCCAGGAGAAACGCAAGGGCGGCCGGCGCATGGACATTGAAGTGGTGGAGTGTGCCGCGCACCGCACTGACAGCAAAGTGGCCGTGGAAGGGCGCGTGAAGAACACTTCGACGAAGACGGTGAACGGCCTTGTGCTGCTGTTCGACTTCATCGGAACCGACGGTCAGGTGGTGACCACGAAGAACGCTCCGGTGGAAGAGGAAACGCTGGCGCCGGATGGCGAGTCGCGGTTCCATTTCGAGACTACCGACCCCGTGCGCGCCGTGGAGATTCGTGTCCAGGCAATGGACGGTTCCGGACGCGAATTGCGGGTCTCGCCGGCAACGTCTACCCCGATTGAATAGTCCCGCGCAATCAAGCACTTGTAGCTTTTACAACTTTTTTACAAGTTAACCACGACCTCCTGAGAGCCAACCCGTAGGATCGATCTAGTTGAAGGATTTAATCGATCTCGGCAGGGGGAAACAAATGATGTCAGTAGAAACAGTTCAACCCGTGAAATCTACCTATCAGGACGGCCAGCTGGAAATCAACGCCATGCGCGGCGAGGTCCTGGTGAACGGCAGCAAACTCGTCCTTACGCGGAAGGAGTTCGAACTGCTCGCGCTGCTGGCGGCCAACGAGGGCGAGATCCTGAAGCGTGAAGATCTGATGATGCGGATCTGGAGCTACAGCATGGAAATCCGGACCCGCACGCTGGACGTTCATATCCGCCGCCTGCGCGCCAAGATCGGCGAACATGGCGAGGGTTGCATCGAGACCGTGTTTGGCGTCGGGTATCGCTTTCAGCGCTATCGCTCACCGGAAGCTCGCCCCATGTACACGTTCGCGATGATGTCGGCATCGGCGTAGGCGTTTGCGGGTCCTGGTACAGAGTGAAGGGCACGTCGAGCCGCATGGTCAACGGCGCGATGGTTCCTCCAATCGGGGTGCGATCAATCCGCCCCTTGCAGCGTGAGCCACTTTCCGCGGTAGTGGTACAGCACCACTGACGCCTTGTCGCCGCCTGATTCGATACCCTGATGGTCAATCGGCGGCGGCTTCGGCCCACCATACGCCCGGTAGCGATCCAAGATGAACTTTCTGTCAACTGGGCGAATGAACCAATCAAAAAATCTGTAGGGGTCGTTGGGAATCTTCACTAGGACCGCCGAGTTCCTGGACTCAGCGTTCCAGAAGACGAGAAGGCTGGTGGAGCCCCGGCTTGAGCACAGCACAGCCCAATCGGTTTGCCCAGGGTTGGCGAATTCTCCTTGGATGACGTTGGCCTTTCTGTCCGTGCCCGATTGCGGAATTGAGCATCCCCGGCGTTCCAACTCTTTCACCAAGCTGTTCGGTAATTCCGGGAATTCTGTGGGTTGGAGCCGACGGACCGGATAGGTACGTTGGGACGACGATTGCCCGCTGGCCTGTGCGCCTATCGGCACGGGCAGAATGCAGAAAAGCGCGGCGATAAGTGCAGTCACGGACGGAGCAGCGTTAGGCTTCATCATCCTCCACCATGTTTGCACTCACCGGACCATGCCGGAGTGCAGTCGTCGGACGAACGAACTCTCGACGGGACACCGCGGGCAATCGAAACGACTATTGGTTGAGGGTGAAGGACACCGTAATGGGGATGGTGGTAGGGACAACGGTGCCCTCGAAGCTGCAAACCTCGTAACGCCATTGCCGCACGGCTTCCAGGGCGGCAGGCACCAGGATGGGGTCTCCCGAAACGACGTCGATCTTACCGACCGCGCCGCTGATTTCGACAACCGCTTTCAGGAACACCCGGCCCGAGAGACCGCGCTTGCGCGCCTTTTCCGGATAAACGGTCGGCACGCGATGCACCAGCTTCGGACAATCGGCCTGGCCTCCAGCGCCGATGCCTTCGGTACCGGTAAGGGCGCCTGGGGACAGCGGTTCCACCACGCTCGGCTGCCGCTCCGCGCTCAACCGCTCGACGGGGCGCGGTGCACGGCTGCAACCACCAAGCACAAGAACAGCGCACAGCAATGCCAGCATCCGCATCCGACTATTCATATCAGAGTACGCATTTCGACGCTATGGCGACGCCTTAGTACAATGGGGATTCTTCATGCGTCAAGAGATTTCCCCAGTGCCCTCCGTTTCGGGTGCCGTTAACCCGCCCGGCGATAAATCGATTTCCCACCGCTATGCGATGCTTTCCTCCCTCGCCGAGGGAGAGTCGCGGCTTCACAACTACTCCACCGGCGCCGATTGCCACAGCACGCTTGGGTGCGTCCGCGCGCTCGGTGTGGAAGTAGAGACATCCGGTACCGAGGTGACGGTGAAGGGACGCGGGCTTCGCGGCTGGCAAGCCCCGGCGGAGATGCTGGACGCGGGCAACTCCGGCTCTACCATCCGCATGATGGCCGGCCTGCTGGCGGCGCAGCCTTTTGTTTCGCGCATTGGCGGTGACGAGAGTCTGTCAAAGCGGCCGATGGACCGGATTATGCGTCCGCTGGGCGAGATGGGCGCCCGCATCGCCGCCCGCGACGGCCGTTTCCCGCCGCTCGAAATCACAGGTGGTCCTCTCAAGGCGATTGACTACGCGCTGCCGATGGCCAGCGCCCAAGTGAAGACGTGTGTCCTCTTTGGAGGTCTCTTCACGGACGGCGAAACCGTGGTTCGCGAGACTGTGCGCACACGCGACCATTCTGAAATCGCCCTGCGCGAGTTTGGCGCGGACATCGACGTGCAGCGCGGCCGCATTGCCATCCGTGGAAACAAGCCTCTACAGGCGCGGGAGCTGACCGTTCCCGGCGACCTTTCCTCAGCGGCATTTTTTCTGGTGGCCGCGATGATCCGTCCCGATTCCAATCTCGTGTTAAGCGGCGTGGGGATGAATCCTACCCGATCCGCCCTACTGGATTTTCTGGTGAGCGCTGGCGCGGAAATCAAAGTCCTCAATCTGGGGCAAGCCAGCGGCGAGCTGGTGGGCGACCTTCAGGTGCGTTGCCGCGTACCGCGCGGCGGCATCATCGAGAAGGAACTGACCGCGGCACTCATCGACGAGATCCCCGTGTTGGCCGTTTTGGGAGCAATGAGTACTCACGGCCTGGTGGTTCGGGATGCCGCGGAACTGCGGGTAAAGGAGACCGACCGCATTGCCACGGTAGCGGAGAATTTCCGTCGCATGGGGGTGCAAATGGAAGTGAAGCCCGACGGTTTTGAGATCCCGGGCAACCAGAAGTTTCACGCCGCTGAGCTCGATTCTTTCGGCGACCATCGCATTGCCATGGCCGCCGCTATTGCCGCTCTTGCCGCCGATGGTCCGTGCGTGATTGAGAACGCCGAAGCCGCGTCGGTGTCCTATCCCGCATTCTGGGAAACCTTACGCGGAATTACCGAGTAGACGCCACTCCTGCTACTGTTTATGGAAGCTTATGGGTCCTGAAGGGCAACCGGACCTGGATCTGGCGGGCCTGGTCCACGATCTGAACAACGTATTCGAGACCCTCAGTGAGGCGGCCGACCTCCTGATGGCAGACGCCAGCTGGCACGAGTTAGCCGCTACCATCCACCGTAGCGTGGAACGCGGCAGGCGGCTGGTAGGCGACTATCGCGAGACCGCGCGCGGTTCGCTCGAGATCAGCGAAGTGCTTGACCGAGCGGTAGAGTTCACGACAGATTTCCTCACCGCCATCCACCGTCCGAAAATTGAATTCATCCGCAAGACGGCGCCGGATGTGGGGCTGCCGGGCACGCCAGGTTCGTGGGAGCGGGTGCTGGTAAATCTCTTTATCAACGCAGCGCAAGCGATGCAGCGTGGCGGCACAGTGGAAGTGAGCGCCGCACGCAATGCAGACCGGTCCACTGTAATTACGGTTGCCGACGAAGGCACGGGGATCCCGGAGGAACTGCTGACGAAGATTTTTACCCCTCGCTTTTCCACCAAGGCTGCGCGTTCCGGCCTCGGGCTACACGTTGTCGCTTCGATAGTGAAAAGCTATGGTGGAACCGTTAGTGCCGGCAACCGCGACACAGGCAAGGGTGCGGTATTTACCATTACCCTGCCGGGCGCCTAGCGGAGCCGCATGGTGCTAGACTGGCCACAGGCTTGACTTCAAGCAGCTCAGTATTCTATCTTGTCGATTCGTCTTGGCCACGCTGAGGCCTCAGGATACCTATGGCTGATAATGACCGCGGTGTAACGCCCAGCGTGGATGCATCGCTCGATTCGACTCTGGACAGCGTAGATAGCGCCGAAGAGTTGGTGCTCGAAATCGCCGGTCAGGCGGGCGTGCACGAAGACGACATGCACAAAATTGGAATGGCTGTGCGGGAGGCGATGGTGAATGCCGTCGTCCATGGTAATCGGTACAACGCCAACAAGCGCGTCCGGTTGACGGTTGGCGTCGATTCCGGCCGCTTGACCATACGGATTGCCGATCAAGGCGAAGGGTTCGATATGAGCATGCTGCCGGACCCACTGGCCGATGAGAACTTGCTTAGGCAATCGGGCAGAGGGATCCTTTTGATCCGGGCGTTTGTGGACCGCTTTCACGTGCGGCGGCTGGAACCCTCGGGAACGGAAGTCACGTTGGTGAAGTACCTCAGCCAGAGTGCTTGAAATTGTCGAGAGATTGATCAGGGAGGGAATTTAACTCATGAGCGTAAAGTTGACCACTCGCCAGGTAGGCGATGTGACTGTGATTGATGCCGCGGGTAGGATCACACTCGGAGAGGGCTCCAGCGTTTTCCGTGACAGCATCCGCGATTTATCGGCGGCAGGAAACAAGAAAATCCTGCTAAACCTTGGTGAAGTAACCTACATCGACAGTTCTGGAATCGGCGAACTGGTCTCGGCTTTCACTACCGTTACCAACCACGGCGGGAGCCTAAAGTTGCTGAATCTGACCAAACGCGTCCAGGACCTGCTACAGATCACGAAACTCTTCACGGTGTTTGAAGTACACGACGACGAAGCGACGGCGATTCGCAGCTTCGCCTAGATTGCAGACTTCCGGGGCGGTTGCTGCCGCCCCGGGAGAAATTTCCCGCCACTTTTCCACTTACCTTGCGGGTCCTTCCATTTTGGCGCAACCTACGCGCCAAACGCGGGTTTCCCAA
The DNA here is from genome assembly GCA_039934475.1 of Bryobacteraceae bacterium. Classification (GTDB taxonomy): domain Bacteria; phylum Acidobacteriota; class Terriglobia; order Bryobacterales; family Bryobacteraceae; genus JBDTMC01. The sequence continues at coordinate 14,170 of JBDTMC010000038.1, forward strand.
GCATTACCATTTCTACAGCGAATGATCTCAACGATGACAGTTTCGATCTTGCTGGCCGAAGAGCTTATGCTCGTGCGCGAGGGCTTAGCCGCCCTTTGCCATAGTCGTCCGGGATTTATCGTTGTTGCCCAATGTGCTACCGGATCAGAGGCTTTGGAGCAAGCGCGTCGCCTCGGACCCGGGGTGGCCATCATTGATTCGGCGATACCCGGCATGCCGGCATCCGAGGTGATTCGAATGCTCCGGCAAGAGGAGAGCCGCGTCCGGGTTGTCGTTCTTCTCAGCCAGTCCAACAAAAGATCTGTGTTGGAAGCCTTACAGATGGGCGCCAATGCCGTTGTTTTGAAAAGTGGCCCCAGCCGCGAATTTCTCGATTCGCTGGAGGCCGTTCTGGATGGCCGCGTCTATCTTTCCCCGTCGCTGGAACTCGATACGCTGTACATGGACGAGTCTTCCTCCGGATCCGACCCGTTGGGTTCACTCAGCCCGCGCGAATCGCAGGTCTTTACGTTTCTCGTTGAAGGCATTCGCGCCAAAGAGATCGCCGCCCGCCTGAATCTCAGTCCGAAGACGGTAGACACCTACCGCTCCAGCCTGATGCGGAAGCTCGACATTCACGATGTCGCGGGGCTAGTGAAATTCGCCATCCAGCGCCGCCTGATTCCCATGTAATCCGGGCCCGCTGGCCGGCTATGGTAATCTGGAGTTTTCTCCTTGAGGTTGTTGTGGATAGGCTTACCCGGAAAAATCTAAAGACCGATAAGTTCGCTGAAGAAGTCGAGCACACCGTTGAGTACGTCGGCTCCCATCGCCGGCAGGTGACCCTGTACGCCGGTATAGGACTGGCTGTAGTCCTGGCGGCGGTCGGGATCTACTACTACATGGACTATCAGCACGGTGCGCGGCAAGCTGCGCTGCGAGATGCACTCACGATTGCGGCAACCCCGGTTGGCCCGGCGCGGACTCCTGACGCAAAGTCCTACTCCACGAAGGTGGAGAAGGACAAGGCGCTCGATAAAGCGTTCACCGAAGTCGCGGCGAAGTACAACGGCAGCGAAGAAGGCTCCTACGCCGAGTACATGTTGGGCAACCTGGCCATGGACCAGGGACGTACCGCCGATGCAGAGAAGCGGTATCGCAGTGTGATCGAGAACGGCGCCGCCAACTATGCCTCCGTGGCGAAGTTGTCGCTGGCCACGGTCTACTCGTCGCAGGGAAAGACCAAGGAAGCCGAGCAGTTATTGCGCAGCCTGGTCGAAAAGCCGACGACCCTCGTTTCGAAGGAAGCTGCGTCCATTGAACTGGCAAGGATTCTGGCCGAAAAGAATCCGGAAGAGGCGCGCAAGCTGCTCACGCCGATCGCCTCCATGTCTGACCGGCAGACCGTGAACCGGGCTGCGATCTCCGCGATGGGCCAGTTGCCGCCAGCCCCCATGACGCCTCCGGCTAAGAAATAGCCGCTCCCGGGATGGGCTCCTCGCTTTCATTCGCGTCGGAGCTGAACCGGCTGCGGTTTCCGGTGGAAGCTACGCGCGGCCGTCTGTATCCTGAGGAAGCGCACCCCTACCGCAACGATTTCCAGCGTGATCGGGCCCGCATCGTTCATTCGAGAGCCTTTCGCCGGTTGGAAAACAAGACGCAAGTCTTCAGTCCCGGGCGATTCGATCACTTCCGGAACCGCCTCACTCACACCATCGAAGTCACCCAGATTGCGCGCACCGTCGCCTCCGTCCTGGGCCTGAACGAGGATCTTACCGAGGCCTTAGCTCTGGCGCACGACATCGGACACCCTCCTTTCGCCCACTCCGGGGAGGAAGAGTTGAACCGCCAAATGGCTGCCTTCGGCGACCGCTTCGACCACAACCTGCATGCCCTGCGCATGGTAGTGTCTTTCGAACAGCGTTATGCCAGCTACCGCGGCCTGAACCTGACGTTTGAAGTGAGGGAAGGGATCGTGAAGCACTCGCGCGACATTCCGGCGAAGGACGCCGCGCTGCTCTGCGAATATCTGCCCGCTTTGCGGCCGCCCCTCGAAGCCCAATTAATCGATCTCGCCGACGAAGTGGCGTACAATACCGCCGACCTCGACGATGGATTTGCCGCGCGCTTCGTCACCATCGCGGAAGTGACTCGCGAGATCCCGCACTACGCTGAGTTCCGACACGAAGTAGAAGCGCTTTACCCGCAGACGAACGAGAAGACAGTCTTTCAGGAAGTACTGCGGCGCCTGGTGGACACGCTGACCTCAGGCTTGATTGAAGGAACGGCGCGCGCGGCACTGGAATCCGGCGTTGCCAATACCGCCGATGTCAGGAACTACCCTGCGCGTCTGGTGCGGATGGAGTCGCCGGCGGCGGAAATCAATGCCGCGTTGAAGACGTTTCTCCGGGCCCACGTCTACTTTACCCCTTCGCTGGTCCTGGAACGGGAAGAAGCAATGCGGCACATTGCCGAGTTGTTCCACTTCTATCTGGATCGCCCTGAAGCGCTACCCGAGAACTACCGCCGCGAAGCGGAACGTGCGCCGCTGCATCGCGTGGTTTGCGACTACATCGCGGGCATGACGGACGGATATTTTCGCCGCGTCTATGAGAAGAGCTTCAGCCGGTAGCCGGCAGCGAGCATTACCGTAAAACGTGCTGATTCCGACCGAAGCCAGGTGCCAGGAAATTGGTGGTAGGCAGCGATTTGATGGTCATTGGCTGCGCTTGGCAGCGCGCCACAGGGCCCGGGGACCGGCGGAGAGAAAGCCGGCGAGGATGCTCGGCATGCGCGCCATGTCGCGCGCTAGGGAGTCGCCTTCGCCCGAGACGAGCAATGCGCCGCGGCGCATTGCGTACCAGTTAAACAACGTAGAGACAGCGGTGAAACAAACGGATACGATGATGCTGTTCTTGAGCTTGGGCGTGCCGCGCGCCCAGTGCAGCAGGAACTCCAACGAGTGGTTCAACAGGGGCAAGATCAACATGGTTGCCAGCGCCCCATGCCAGGCAGGTTCAGCCCGTCGCAGTGCCTGTGTCACCGTCCCATAGAACCCAGCCGTCGCCAGCCGGTAAGCCACGTCCGCGGCAACTGCCGCCAGCGCGGCATGAAGACCCGCGACAATGTTGGTGGAGAAGAAAATGATGGCGCGGATGATGGCGCTCATCACTGCCGACTTCCAGTTCCAGCGCCGGAAGATCTGGTTGTAAGGATCGGCGGCGAGCCCGCCAAGTATCCGTCGAATCGAAGTGCTGCTCTCTCCCTCCACGGACGGAACCGGCTGCGGCTGACGTGCGGGCGATGGCTGCATGAAAATTCGTAGCGTACCGTTGGCGCGTTAACGGTCTGATAAATATTGTATCTCCAACTGCCAACCAACCCGGCGAGCACCAGCCTTAGCGCGATTCCAACTCGAGCAGTCGCCTCTTGCGCTCCAGACCCCACCGGTATCCGCCGAGCGCGCCTTCCTTGCGCAGCACACGATGGCAGGGCGTCAACACTCCCAGTGGATTCTTAGCGCAAGCAGTGGCTACGGCGCGTACAGCCTGCGGCTTGCCAATTCTCGATGCGATATCGCTGTAGGTGGCCGTCTCTCCGAATGGAATGCGGCGTAATTCTTCCCACACGCGCGCCTGGAATGCTGTCGCTTGCACGTCCATCGAAACCTGTGGCAACGGCCGCGCCTCGGCCAGGGCCGCCGCCAAAGTCGCCATTAAGGGCTGCCGCTCGCGCTTGAGGGAGGCGGCCGGGTACTCGGCCAGCAGACCGACTTCAAGGGCAGAATCGGACTCCCCAAAATAGAGGGCACAGATGCCGCGCGCGGTTGAGGCAACCAGCATTCGTCCCAGTGTGGTGTCACCGATGTCCCAGCCAATCTCCAGGCCCGCGCCGCGCTTCCGGTAGGCAGCCGGCGTCATGCCCATTCGGGCGCCGGCGCTTTCGTAGAGGCGGCTGCTTGATCCATAGCCGGCGTCGTAGAGCGCTCCGGTCACCGCAGCCCCCTCGCGTAGCTTCGCCTTCAGCACGTCGAGGCGCGCGGCGGCGGCGTACTGGCGTGGCGTCACTCCCAGCTTGTCGCGGAATAGCCGCTGCAATTGCCGCGGCGTGGAACCGGCGCGTGCCGCCAGATCTTCGAGTAAAAAGGACTCCCCGCCGCTCGCGTCCACCAGTGCCGCCGCCCGTCGGAGTATTGAATCTTCCGCACCGGTTTCGTTCGGCCGGCAACGGAGACAGGCGCGGAAGCCGGCGCTCTCCGCCTGCTGCGGCAAATCGTAGAATTGCACGTTGCGCCGCTGTGGCCGCCTGGAAGGACAGGTAGCGCGGCAATAAATCCCGGTGGAGACTACGGCATAAACGAAATCACCGGCAAGTGCCGCATCCCGCTGCTCCACCGCTTCCCAAAGAATATCCTGCGTCATGTTTCGAGAATAGGGCCAAAGTCTTTGTGGATCTATCCGTCATTGACGTTCAAACTCAAACTTTTTGAATGCGCCGCAGAGTGAAGATCTCGGGGTGGATGTTGGTGTTCTCGAGGCGCTTCCAGTCGTCGTTGACATGAATCAATTTGCCGCTGATATGGTTGGCACGCTCCGAGGCAAGAAACAGGGCGAGGGAAATTTGTTTGTCCGGCGAAACTCCGCCTGTCACGCGCACCTGGCGCGCATCTTCCGCGTCTTTCCAGCCGGCGGCTTCACCCGCCCGCAGGATCTCGTCCGTCATGTGGGTATACGTACCGCCCGGAGCCATGCAGTTCACCTGGATATTGTGATCCCTCACCTCATCTGCCAGCGATTCCACCAGCCGCACCAAAGCGGCCTTCGAAGCGGCATAGGCGGAGAAATTCGGACGCGGCGATGCGGCGCCACCTCCGCTCAGTACAATGATCTTTCCGCGGCGTTCTTCAATCATGTGGGGTAGCACAGCCCGGCACACGTGCATCACGCCCAAAAGGTTGGTATTGACTGTCTCTGCCCATGTCACTGGATCGGTCTCTGCCAGAGGTCCAATAGGGCCTTGGATGGCGGCCGCGCATACCAGGACGTGGATTGCTTTATAATGCACTTTCATACGTTCCACGGCGGCGGCCACTTGCTCGTAGTCCCGGACGTCGGCTCGCATTCGCAGCGCAACGCCACCCGCGTGTTCGATTTCCAGATCCGCCAGATCGAGTTCGGCCTTGCTGCGCGAGAGGAGACCGAGTCGACAGCCCTCTTGAGCGAACCCGATCGCCAAGCGCTTGCCGATGCCCCGGCCGGCTCCAGTCACCAGAACCCCCAAATCCTTCAGAGTACGCACACGGCGTCCTCCCTTCCCAGTTCAAAGGTAAACCATGACGAGGGAGTGTGGGAACCCGGTTTTTGCTAACGGAGCCCTTTGGCTTCGTAAAGCCCAGCATCCGCGCGGGCGAACAATTGTTCGATCGTCTCGCCGGATCGATATTCGGCTAGCCCAACCGAAGCGGTGACGTCTAACCGGACTGTGGCCGAATTCACCATCAGGCTGTAGCGGCCGGAGATAGCCAAATTGAGCCTCCGCGCTACCACCATCGCTTCGGGCATGGAGGCCTCCACTAGCACCAGAAACTCGTCGCCGCCCCAGCGCGAGGCAAGATCGCGATCACGCACACACCCTTTCATCCGCGTCGCGAATTCGCGTAGCGCCGCATCCCCGGCCAAATGCCCAAAACGGTCGTTGATCCCTTTAAATCGGTTGAGATCGAATAGGACGATGGAGAAAGGCAGGTTTTCCCGAATGCGCGATGCCATTCTCGCTTCCGCTGTCTGACGATTGGCCAGGCCGGTGAGCGCGTCTATCGTGCTTTGCTCCTCCACCCGACGCAACCGCTCCCGGAACTCCTTCATCTCCACGTTCAGCCGTTCCAAGCCGCCGCTTTGCTCGGCGTGCATCTGCTCGATGCATTGGCGAAACTCGGCCGCATGCGCTTGCACCTTCACCCGCAAAAGGAGAAGATCGTTGGTCGACGCCAGTTCCTCAAGATTGGTCGCCAAACCCGTGAGCCTCTGGCTGTAGTGAGTACTACGATCGGTCAGCGATGCCGTGGCCGCCGCCAGCGCCTTCACTATCTCCCGGATCTCGTTCTCCTGCCACCGGTTCGCCTCCATCAACCGGCGCAGACCCACTTCCAGCTCCGCTCGGCTCTCGTCGAGCGCCGAAGGTGTGGGGCCTTGCTTCAGCCTTTCGACAACCTCACCCAGGCGCGGCTGGGGCAGAGTTCCGGGAATCGTCGAATTGTGGCGCCGCACGCTCTCCAGGGCAAAGAGCAAGCAACTCACAGCTCTTTCGAGTAGGATTTCCTTTTCCTCATGGGCATCGATCGACCGCTTGAGGGAGATAACCTCGTTTCGCATCCAAGTTCCTGATACCTTATCGGAGCATTCGGACCAGACCTTTATGTATGTTGCCTTGCAGATTCAGCAGTTTCCCCAGCTCAAACCCTAATTCCGCTTTGCAGTTAATAGGCTATACTCGTTACGGGTAAGAGTTTCGCCGTTGGTGAAGCACCCAATATCTCAGGAGGACAATGAGCAAGGAAGATAGCATTGAAGTCACTGGCACAGTGGTTGAGAAATTCCCAAGCGGCTTGTTTAGTGTGCAGTTGGACCAGGAGCGGATCGTGCTGGCGCACCTCGCCGGTAAATTGCGTCGCAACCGGATCCGGGTTTTGGCTGGCGACCGTGTAACGTTGGAGATGTCCCCCTACGACCTGACCAAGGGACGTATCACCTACCGTCACAAGTAGTATTACCCCTAACAGCCACCTCTTTGCGATAGGGCGACCTGCCATAGTCGCCTGGAAGTGTGCCTGCTGCCCTTTGGCATTCACAAGTTTTGCAAAAAAACTATAGCCACTCGGGGATTGGACAAGCTTCCTTCGAATCAGCAGCTTGCGGCTTTCCCTCGGCGTGAGCGCCCGGTTTTACGCCCTCCCGAACATCCGATTTCAGCAATCCGCCTCCTATAATCCCCGGTGAAAGGCAGACGGTGCGCATGAAGCCAAACATCGTTCCTACAAGAACCCGGAGAGACTCAACAGACCCCGAGGTCCGCATCGCAGAGATGCTGTCGGAAAGGATTGTCGGACAACAGCCGGCGATCGACGCAATTGTTCCTTATGTGATGATGCATCAGGCCGGGCTATCTCCTGATGGACGGCCCGCCGGGGTGTTCCTACTGTTGGGACCCACGGGAACCGGGAAAACAAAGACTGTGGAAGCCCTGGCAGACGTTCTGCACGGCAACGCGCGCAACGTGTTGCGCATCGACTGCGGCGAATACCAATTGGACCATGAAGTGGCGAAGCTGATCGGCGCGCCACCCGGCTATCTTGGACACCGCGAAACACATCCCCTTCTGACGCAGCAGAGGTTGAACGGCGTCACATCGGACCGCAGCCCGATCTCGCTCGTCCTGTTCGACGAAATTGAGAAGGCCGCCCCCTCAATGAACCGGCTGCTGCTGGGAGTGCTGGATAAGGGAGTGCTCCGGCTGGGAGACAATTCCTCGGTCAACTTCTTCAACTCGCTAATCTTCATGACCAGCAACCTGGGAGCCCGAGAAATGCAGCGCGCCGTCGAGCGCGGGTTTGGCTTCAGTGGGCTGGTGCCTTCGGGTTCCACCGCGCGCCGTCTGGATTCCATTGCCATCGCCGCGGTCCGGAAACGCTTTACGCCCGAGTTCGTGAATCGCATCGACAGCTCGGTTACCTATCACAGCCTCTCCCGCGAAGCCCTGGAGAAGATTCTCGAGCTACAGCTGCAGGAGCTACAGACGCACATCTTTAACCGGCTGGGACCGCGCGGCTTCCGGCTGGACGTGACTGCGGGCGCCCGCCGCGCTCTGTTGGACGCCGGCACCAGCGACCAGTTCGGAGCTCGCCAGCTAAAGCGCGTCATCCACCGCAATCTCACGCAACCCCTGGCTTCCATGGTCGCCGGAGGCCGTATCAGCCCCGCCGGCGCGGTGCGAGCCAGCGCCGGCTGTAAGAGCCTGTTGCATATCGCGGTTCTGGGCAAGACGGCCGCCGAGGACGCGGCCTAGAAACCAGGGGGCCTGCGCGGCGGCTGGCGCGGAATTGCGGCGCAACGGGAAAGCCGATAAACTGATCGGGAGAACGCAATCTGTCCCTTGAGAGGATGTCCCATGGCTGAATCGCAAGATCTCACCCGCCGCGATGTTGTGAAGCTTGCTGGCGCCGCGACCGCTGCTGCCGCCGTTGAACGCTTCGCCGGCGCGCCCGCCATACAAAAGGTTAGGGCTGCCAACGACCAGGTGCAGTTTGGCATGATCGGCACCGGCAGCCGTGGGGCGTACCTCCTGAAGCACCTTAAGGGCATTGATGGCGGACGCTGTCTGGCTGTCTGCGACATCAACCAGACCGCGCTGGACCGCGGCGCAGAAACAATCGGGACCAATCCGCAAAAGTACAAAGACTACCGGGAATTGCTGAGCCGCAAAGACCTGGACGCGGTGTTCGTAGTAGTGCCACTGTTTATGCACTTTCCGGTCACCAAGGATGCGCTCCTGGCCGGCAAGCACGTCTTCTGTGAAAAGAGCCTCGTGCACAAGCCCGAGGAAGTCCATGAGTTGCGGGCGCTGATGGCAGAGCGTCCGAAGCAGACCCTGCAAGTGGGCCTGCAGCGCCGCTATAGCAAGATGTACCAAGCCGCACGCGCCATGATCGATAAGGGCATGCTCGGCGAAGTTACTCACGTCCACGCGCAGTGGCACCGCAATCCGGGCTGGAAGATGAAACCCGAGGCCGGCAAGCTGGGGAACTGGCGCCTTTTCCGCGAATACTCGGGAGGCCTGGTTGGCGAACTGGCATCACACCAGATTGACGTGGCCGACTGGATGCTGGGCATGACACCGGAGTCCGTGCTCGCCGACGGATCCCTCGACTTCCTCAAAGATGGCCGCGACATCAATGACCAGGTGCAGCTGATCTTCCGCTATCCGAAGGGCCGCCGCATGGTCTTCACTTCCATTCCGACCAGCTCGCACTGTCCCTACCTTAATGGCCAGCGCACGGAGATGGGCGAAATGATCATGGGTACGCAGGGCACCATCCACATCACCGTCGGATTCGACCCCAGCGCGACCACGCCGCCCGAAGCCGCCCTCCCCATGGGCCTGTGGTTCCAGGAACCGAACCCCCCGAAGACGGAAGAGAAGAAAAAGGACGAGAAGTTCGTGGCCGGTGCGTCGATGAAAGCCGCCGCCGCGGGACAGGCTCTGCCGATCCTCCTTGACCGCGACCAGATGGGCAAGGACGACAGTTTCCTCAACAAGGAGATGAAGTTCGCCCGCCGCTGGCTGTATTCCAAGGGCATCATGCTGTCCTATGAAGACACCAACCCGGTGGATCTGGAATTGATGGGCTTCTTCAACGATGTTCGGGAAGGCAAGACGCCGCGCTCGAATATGGAAGTTGGTTTGCAGGATTCGATTTCTGTGATCCTGTCGAACCTCGCCATCGACGAACAGCGCCGGGTCTACTTCAACGAGATCGACAAAATGGGCAAAGGCGAAGTCAAAGCGGCGGTCAAGAAGACGTAGGCACGGCGGCAGGCCATCGCCCCTTCGTCAGACTGCCTTAAGGCGACCACGCATTGTCCTCGATTTAATATTGGCCTGTGATACTGTGAGGGTATGCGCAATATCACAGTTACCGTCGACGATGAAGTCTACACCCGTGCACGCATCGCCGCAGCGGAGCGTGATACCTCCGTCTCCGCGCTGGTTAGGGCGTATTTGGTCGAACTCGCCTCGCACGAAACGGAAGGCGAGCGGCTTAAGCGCAAGGAGCGCGAGATCAGGAGCCAGATCGGGGTCTTTAAGGCGTCCGACAGGCTTTCTCGCGAGGACTTGCATAGGCGATCGGTGTAATGCCGCACTTCCTCGATACGAATGTCCTGCTCTACTCCATCAGTCGGAGTTCAGACGAGAGCTTGAAGCGCGAGCGCGCGATTTCGCTTTTGGCCGACGATTCCGGTGCGGTCTCGATTCAAGTACTGCAGGAATTCTATGTCCAGGCGACCCGGAGCAGCCGGTCTGACGCAATTCCTCACGAGTCGGCTACCGGTTTGATTGAGGCTTGGTCTCGATTCCGCATTCAGGACATGACACTCTCAGTGCTCAACTCCGCCTTGCTGATTCGCCAAGAGTACGGGTTTTCCTACTGGGACAGCGCCATTGTCGCCGCGGCAAAGGCGCTCGGTTGTGTCCGTCTCTACACAGAGGACTTGAATCACGGGCAGGTTGTGGACGGCGTTACCATCATTAACCCGTTTCGATAACCACACCCACCTACAGCTCCAGTTTTCCCGCCACCATCATTTCCTTCATATTGAAGGACGCCTGGCGATATTGCCCGGCGACTCCCGGTATATACAGGTCCAGATCGATCCGCTTGTCTTCGGGACTCACTTGGCGGGGGAAAACAAGCCGCACATACGGATCGGCCGTGCTGGCGGGGAACTGCTGGGACACTTTGTACTTGCGCCTGCCTACGTGAAGCAGGCTCTCGCTTTCCATTCTGCCCATCTCCGCGCTATCCGCCATTGCCGTCAAATCGCGGATCCGAATCGCGATGACGATGCTCTTGCCGCCGTCCTGTTCCAGGAACTCGCGGTATTCACTTTGGGCGAAGGTCTCTTCTGTACCTTTCTTCCCAAATCTCCTCCGGCGCTCCGCTTCCGCCTGCCGCATGGGCTGCGCCGTGGCGAAGTAAACCTGCACCGGCGCGGTTCCGGGAGCCTGTCGCGACGGCTCCGCCCCCTGTGACCACGGCGAGTCTGTGAACAGCTTCATCAGCTCCTCCACCGTCCAATCCGCCGGCGGTTGGGCCTCCCAGAATGGTCCCGCCAGCAGGAGCAGCGAGAATAGCGCATACAATTGCATCTCTCCTCGATTATGCTATTGGACGGATGACCGAAGTTACCTATAACAACCGGCGGGCTGTCCGCCTTGAGAACGACCACCTCCGTGTCACCGTCCTTGTCGGGGGCGGTCACATCGCGGAGATCTTCCACAAGAAGGCTGGCGTGAACCCTCTTTGGACCCCGCCCTGGCCGTCTATTGAGCCGTCTCACTTCAATCCAGCCACAGACACCGGCTATGGCGCCGATGCCGAAAGCAAGCTGCTCTCGGGCATCATGGGACATAACCTGTGCCTCGACATTTTCGGCGGTCCCTCCGAGGATGAGGCTGCTGCGGGAATCACCGTCCACGGCGAAGGTTCCGTCCTCGACTACGAGATTCGGCCAGACGGCGACGGCCTGCAGTGTACCGTTCTGCTCCATGCGCCGATGCTGCTCTTCCAGCGCCATATCCATCTCGACGGTGAAACCGTGCGCATCAGCGAGACGGTGAACAACATGACTGCCTGCGACCGCGCGCTCGCCTGGACGCAGCACGTCACGCTGGGGCCTCCCTTCATAGAACCGGGCCTCACCGAGTTCCGCACCAACGCCACGCTCTCCAAGACCTTTGAAAGCGACTTCACCGATGGCAAGGGTTACATGGCCATCGGCGAGGAGTTCGTTTGGCCGCACGTGCCGCACAAAGACGGCGGCGCAGTGGATTTGCGCGTCTTTCCGGCGTATGAAGTCTCCGGCGGCTACACCGCGCACCTTATGGATCCCGAAAGCGAAGACTCGCACTTCCTCGCCTGGTCGCCGACCAGCAAACTGCTCTTCGGCTACCGATGGAAGCGGTCCGATTTCCCGTGGCTCGGCATTTGGGAAGAGAACCGCTGCCGTACTTCGGCCCCCTGGAATGGAGTGACGATCACACGCGGGATGGAGTTTGGCGTCTCGCCCTTCCCGGAGACCCACCGCGCCATGATCGACCGCGGCACTCTCTTCGGCGAACGGACCTACCGTTGGATCCCGGCGCGCAGCTCGGCCAGCGTTGACTACACCATCGTCGCCCGGATGAGCGACACGGTTCCCGATTCGCTGTGATGTAGCCGCAGAATCCTACTTCGGCGTGCGTCTTTTCTCAGGCTTCCTTCGTATGTCCTGGTAGGATGAACGCGACTGCCTGCTATTTCGCGAATGCGATGGCCGACGAAAACACTGAGATCGCCCGCGGCCTTCAACGCCGCGATCCCGACCTCCTCGACAGCCTCATCGAGAAGTATCAGCACCGCCTGCTGCGTTATCTCGTTCATCTGACCGGCCGCCGCGATCTTGCCGAGGACTTGTTTCAGGAAACCTGGGTTCGCGTGCTCGAGCGCGGCGGGCAGTACGACGGCCGCCACGAATTCAGTACGTGGCTCTTCGCCATCGCGCGCAATTTGACGCTCGACTACTTGCGCCGCAAACAGCCTTCGAGCCTCGACACCCTATCCGATGATGACGATGCCACTCCATTCGACATTCCCGCCACCGGCTCGCCATCAGCGTTGGAATTGACGCTACAGCGCGAACGGAGTGAACAGATCTCGGGGGGCATGGAGCAGCTGCCGGCGAAATACCGCGAGGCCCTGGCGCTGCGCCTCCACGAAGGCATGTCGTTGGAAGAGATGGCCGCCGTGACTGGCGTCCCTATCTCCACAGTGAAGTCGCGCATCTATCGCGGCTTGAGTGCCCTACAGGCTTGGTTGAAAGGAGGCCGCTAAGTGAGTTCCGATCCTCATGAACGCGCAAGGCAGCTGACTACTCTTTCCGATGAAGTCTCCGCTGCGGAGCGAACATGGCTGGCCGCGCACGTGGAGTCTTGCTCATCGTGTCGAGGGTTCGTCGAGAGCGCCGGCGAGACGATTCGCTCGTTGCGCGCGATTCCGATCACGGTAAGCGGCAGCCTGCTGGCGGCGACGCGGATGCGTGTACGCCAGCGGGCGCTGGAGTTGCAGCGCCGCCAGGAACGGCTCCAGACGATCTGGGTCTGCGCCGCGGCGGTCACATTTTGCACCGCCTTCAACACTGCGCTCTTGTGGCGCGGGTTTGCGTGGCTGAGCCAAAGGTTGAGTCACTCGACGCCGCTCTTTGGACTCGTCTTTATAGCGCTCTGTTTGGCGCCGGCAATTGGTGCGGGAATCATTCTGCTGGCCCGCGGAAGTCACAGCGCGGGTCAGAACGGATCGCTTGAACTGGGGGGATTTTGAATATGTCAGCAAAGAATGAATCTTCGACACGCTTTATGGACGAAGTCCGCATCATCTCGCCATGGACCTACTTCGTCGCGTTTCTCATCTTTGCGTTGGTGATGGCGGCTGTAGCGTTTGCGGCTCTGAGCGATCCCAATGGTTCATTTTATTCGCTGATCGTATGGGCACCGCTCGGGCTGGTGGCAGGAACAGCGATGGCGTGTTACACCCTGCTCCTCGGCTACATTAGCCGCGATGCTGCGTGCAGAGGAATGAGCCGCCTTGCGTGGACACTGGTCGCCCTTCTTGTCCCCTACGCGCTAGGCATCGTCCTCTATTTCGTCCTGCGTAAGCCGCGTCTGCAAAACTGCCCGCAATGCAATACGGCGATCGAACCTGCATTCGGCTTTTGTCCCAGTTGCCGCTACCGCCTGACTCCGGCGTGCCCGCATTGCCAGCGCGGCGTGCAGGCAGGCGACAAGTTCTGCCCGTTCTGCGGCGGTCAATTAGAAGTGCCTGTACCATAGCGAATATACTGGCTCTGAGTGAATACCCTGCTGATGGCCAATGCGGCGGTACTGCTGGTCGCCGTCTGTGCACTGAGCGCCGAAACCCCCGCGCATACCCTTCTGCCGACGGTGACCCTAACCCGCGAGGTGCGCGCCTTGCAGGGACCGCTGAACCGAAACCATGCCAACGTTGCGAAGTTGCGGCAGACAGTCGGCAGCTTCATCATTCGCCAGATTGACGCGTACCCTACCATCTCCAAGTGCGAATTGCAGAAGCAGCTCGGCCGGGTCTTTGAAAAAACGGAAGGCGATTGCGGTCGTCCGGGGGAACGCTATTCGATGGCACCGGAATCGTGCCCGGCGTCTTTGGAGGGTATTTCACCCATAGTCAGGAAGTCGGTTGGTTTAACGATCCGGAAAGATATTGGATCCTGGTGGCCGGACAGGTGGGCGGAGCCAGCGGGCAAGTCCTCGGAGGCACAGCTGCTGTTTACGAGATCGGTCCCGAAGAGACGAAACAGATCTGGACTGCTCCACCGGGCATCGGCAACCTCGCCGCCTACGTTCCGGCTTACTCCCAGCGCTGGGAGATCGAGTATACCAACTCGAAGCGATTCTACGCGCAGTTGCCGCAGTCTATGTTTCTCGATGTTTACCAGATCGACTATGGAAAGCACTCGTTTCGCCGCTTGATCCACCAGCCACTCGACTGAATCGCCACCATACCCCATGCAACGCCGCCTCAAGCAGTCCGCCATGCGATTCAACTTCGATCCGAAGATGCCCTTCGAGGAGATGTGCCGGCAGGCCGCGCGTCTCGGCGTCGTTGGCTTCGATCACATCGCTCCCCAGGATTGGCCTACCCTACGGAAGTTTGGCTTGACTCCCACTATGAGCCTTAACGGCGGCATCACCTTTGAGAACGGCCTGATCCACAAGCAAGTGCACGACAGTCTGGTAAAAACGGTCGGTGCGGCGCTGGACGAGTGCGCTGCCAACGGTTGCCCCAACCTG
>JBDTMC010000039.1:0-28489 GCA_039934475.1 Bryobacteraceae bacterium
TGTGCGGGAAGGGGAACAACGGCGGGGACGGATTGGCGGTGGCGCGGCAGTTGTACACCCGGGCACGGCCACGCGAATTACATGTGTTTCTGGCCGTGCCGGCGGGAGAACTGACGCCCGACGCCGCAATGCAGCTCCGAATGCTGGAAGTGAGTGGGTGCCCGGTGACGTTCGGATTAACCTCTGCCATGCGGCGCGCGGATGTGGTGGTAGATGCACTGCTGGGCACGGGTCTGCACGGTCCAGCCAAGGGCCGCATGGCGGAGTTGATCGGAGAGATCAACAACGGGTTCCCCGATGCCAGGATTGTGGCCCTGGACATGCCGTCGGGTATGGCGAGCGACACTGCGGACAGCGAAGGCGAGTATGTGCGGGCGCATCACACGGTGACGTTTACGGCTCCCAAGGTGGGGCAGGTGTTGCCGCCGAATTGTGACAGCGTAGGGGAACTGCGTGTAAGTGCCATCGGGAGCCCG
This sequence comes from Bryobacteraceae bacterium, assembly GCA_039934475.1. GTDB lineage: Bacteria > Acidobacteriota > Terriglobia > Bryobacterales > Bryobacteraceae > JBDTMC01. The sequence goes on from JBDTMC010000039.1 coordinate 477, forward strand.
GAGAGTTACTATTCGCAGGGTTGGTTGTCTTTGGTGGAGCGTATCTGGTTTGCGTCGCTGGTTGCCGCGCGGGCGCCCGGGTCGAACAAGGGGACGTTTGGGCACGTGTTGGTGGTGGCTGGATCGCGCGGCAAGACGGGCGCGGCGGCGATGGCCGGAATGGCTGCATTGCGCGCCGGGGCTGGCCTGGTGACGGTGGCAACGCCGGCATCGGCGCTGGCGGGCGTGGCGCACTTTGCGCCGGAGTTGATGACGGTTGAAGTTCCTGAGACTTCGGCTGGAACATTTTCGAAGGCGGCGTTGTCGGCGGTACTCGAACTGGCTCGTGGTAAGGATGTGGTGGCGATCGGACCGGGATTAACGATGCATCCGGAGACGGTGGCGATGGTTCGCGCCCTGAACGCGGAATTGCGGCTACCGGTGGTGTTGGACGCAGACGGACTGAATGCCGTGGCGGGCTCCGTGTGGAAGGCGGAAGGGCCGCGCATCTTAACGCCGCATCCGGGCGAGATGGCGCGGCTGTGCGGGTTGAGCATCGCTGAGGTACAGAGCACCCGTATGGAGACGGCTCAGGCGTTCGCTATGGCGCGCGGAGCGACTGTCGTGTTGAAGGGTCAGCGGACGTTGATCGCCTTCCCTGATGGCGAGGTTTGGATTAATCCGACGGGCAGTCCGGCAATGGCTACGGGTGGGACCGGCGATGTGTTGACAGGGCTGACGGCGGGACTGCTGGCGCAGAAGGTGGTGGCCCCGGCACTGGCGGTGGCGGGGGCGGTTTGGTTGCACGGGCGCGCCGGGGAGTTGGGCGCAGCGACGCTGGGTGAGCAAGCGTTTGTGGCGACCGATCTGCTGCGGTTTCTGCCGGAGGCGATGCGTGAGTGCGCAACGGTTTGAGACGGCCTCCGAAGAGGAGACGATTGCACTGGGGGAGCGGATTGCCCGAGCGCTACCGGCGCGGGTGGTGGTGCTGCTGATCGGCAATCTGGGGGCGGGGAAGACAACGCTGGCGAAAGGGATCGTGAAGGGCTTGGGGGCGGCTGAACCGGAGGAGGTCTCGAGTCCGACTTTCACTTTGATTCATGAGTATTCGCCGGCCGTGTACCACATCGATCTTTATCGGTTGGACGAGGCTCGCGAGGTGGCTCGGTTGGGGCTGGAAGAGTTCTTCGATCGTCAGGCGGTGGTTCTGATTGAGTGGGGTGAGCGGTTCCCCGAAATCATGCCGGAAGATCTGGTGGAGATCCGGCTAGAACGGTTGGACGAGGACCGGCGGAGCATTGCGGTGGATGGACTGCCGGTCCTGAGTAACTAAAGGGCGTCTTCGCGGCCGACGTACATTTCGGCGACTTGAGCGCGGTAGTTTTCGAGTACCTTGCCGCGGCGGACCTTCATGGTGGGAGTTAGTTCGCCGGCTTCGATGCTGAAGTCGCGGTCGAGAATTTTGTACTTGCGAATTTGCTCAAACGAAGCCAATTGCTTGTTCGCGCGCTGCACTGCCTTCTTTACCTGATCGGCTACGTCTTCGGGTTTCGTCCCGCTATCAACGCCGTTCACCGTGAACAGGGCGGTGACATAGGGCATACGGTCGCCGATGAGGAGCACCTGATTGATCACAGGCTCCATCTTGAAGAGGCTCTCAATGCGGGCAGGGTAGATCTTCTTGCCGTTTGAGGAGACGATCAACTCCTTCTTGCGGCCTGTGATGGAGAGATAGCCTTCGCTGTCGATTTCCGCGATGTCTCCGGTGCGAAGCCAACCATCCTTGGTGAACACGGCCGCTGTGGCGCCGGGGTCTTTGAAATAACCGCTGAACATGGCCGGGCTTTTGATCTGTAACTCTTTGTCGTCGTCGAGGCGGATCTGGACGTTGTCGAGGGCGCGCCCGATGGTGCCCGGCTTGGGACGGCTGATTGGATTGAGGGTGGCGACGCCGCCCTCGGTGAGACCGTAGCCTTCGATGAGAGGCATCCCAATGGAGGCGTAGAAGTCGGCAAGGTCTTTGCCCAGAGGCGCGGCTCCGGAGGCTGGAACTTTCAAGCGGCCTCCGAGGCGGGCACGGATCTTGTCGAACACCAGGCTATGAAACGGCTTCAAGGCGACTTTGAGCCAGATCGGCACGGCTTGGCCGCGCTCGCGATAGCGCGCTGCTTCGGACCCTAGTCCGAGAGCGACGTAGAACATTTTGCGGACGATTCCGGGCTTCTTCTTGATCTCTGTGCAGACGCTAGAGTAGATGCGCTCCCAAACCCGTGGCGGGGCGACGAAGAGCGTGGGGCGAATGGTCTTGAGTTCTCCCGGCATTTTGGAGAGGCCCTCTGAGAACCAAACCGGGACGGCCATGCGGATGCACAGCAGCTCCATGACGACGCGCTGGGTAATGTGCGCGGAAGGGAGGAAGGCGAGGGTGCAATCGTCGGGTCCGAGAGGCAAAACCGGTGGTCCCATCTCGCATTGATCGACGAGAGCGCCGTGGGTAACCAGCCCCATTTTCGGTTCGCCAGTGGCGCCGGAAGTGAGGTACAAAATGGCGTGGTCGTCGAGGCGGATTTCGCCATGGATTCGGTCGAAGAGGCCGGGGTCGGCTGCCATGGCGTCGCGGCCGCGCTGGCGAACGTCGTCGAGTGTAATGGCGTCAGGCGCGTGGCCGGTCATGAGAATCCACTGTGCGGGTAGCGCTGCTCCGGCGGCGGCGAGCAGCGCCTTGAGGGTCGTGGGATCCTCCACGAAGACTGCCTTGGGTTCGCAGGCACGCAGGGTTCGCATCTGCTCGGCTTCGGGGTAGCTGGTGTAGACGGCGGCAGCTATGGAGCCGTTGGCCATGATGCCGAGGTCGGCGAGGTAGAACTCGGCGCGGGTTTCGGAATCGAGACCGACGATGTCGCCGCGTCCGACGCCCATGACACGAAGGCCGCACGCGAGTTCCGTCACGATCTGCTTGTACTCAGTCCAGGTGTAGGAGCGATACTTCTTTTCACCGGGGCCGGGAATCGGCTGATGCAGCGCCGCTTTCGGTCCGTGCACCGCTGCCGCTTCGGCCAGTACGGTGAACATGGTTCGTACGCTCATGGTAGTTATTCCAGCTCCTCTGAGAGCTCACTGCCGACGGGGTCGCTAGAGCCTCCCTACAGGGTAGAATATTTGGATGAGTTTTGAGAAGGAACTGGAGGTGGCGCGGAGGGCTGCGCGAGTTGCCGGAGAGATTGCGCTGCGCTACCGGGCGCAGGGCGTGGCGGCAGAAATTAAGGACGATCTTTCTCCCGTGACCGTGGCCGACAAGGAGTGCGAGAAGGCAATTGTGGCCACCCTGCTGGAAGCGTTTCCGGACGATGGAGTGATGGGGGAAGAGGGCGCCCGGCGCGACGCGGTGAACGGGCGGATGTGGATTATCGATCCCATTGATGGCACGCGCGATTTCCTGCGTGGCAACCGTCTGTTCGCCAACCTGATCGGGTTAGAACTGGATGGCGAGGTGGTGGCCGGTGTGGTGAACCTGCCGGCGCTGGGGGAGTTGTATTCGGCTTCGCGTGGAGCGGGCGCCTATCGCGACGACGGGACGCAGTTGAAGGTTTCCTCGATCGTGGAGAAGGATCAGGCAGTGGTTTGCCTTTCGGGTATCAATTCGGCATCGTGGCGGGAGCGGTCTGAGCGAATTCCGGCGTGGTGCCGCGGGTTCTGGTCCTTTCGCTCATTGGGTGGCTGTGCCGACGCGATGATGGTGGCGGCAGGACAGGCCGAGATCTACCTGGAGCCAAAGGTGAGTCCGTGGGATATGGCGCCGCTGAAAATTGTGGTGGAAGAGGCGGGAGGGCGCTTCTTCAACTTCGACGGAGGGTCAAGCATCTACGGTGGCAATTGCGTATGCTGCGCGCCGGGTTTGGAAGGCGAGGCGCGCCGGTTTTTGGGCCTAGACTAGATAGCCGCAGCTTCGCTTTTCAGCCAGCGGGATTCGGCGTCCTCGGAAGCGAGCCATTCGCGGACAGTGGCAATTCCGTCCGACAGAGAGGTACGTGGCCGCCAATTGGTGACGTGCGAGAAGCGCCGGTTGTCGAACACCATAAAATCCGGATCGCAGGCTGGGCGTTCGGTGAATTGAACCTCGGCGGCGCCACTGGGGTCGAGTAGGGAAACGATCTCCAATTCGCTGGCCGCGTTGCGTGGACCGCCGCCGGCGTTCCAGACGGCGCCGCTTAAGGCATCGGCGTTACCCGCTGCGGCGAGCAAAGCATCGACGGCGTCATCGACATGGAGCCAGTCGCGAACCTGGGGACCATCGCCATGCACCGTAATGGGTTCACTGGCCAGGATCTGGGAGGCGAACTGGGAGAGACAGTTAGTTTCGTCGCCGCCATCACCGCCGGGTCCATAGACCGAGCCGAGGCGCAATACTACGCTGGGCGCTCCACAAGTAGCGGCCCACTGGACGTGCCGTTCGGCGGCGAGTTTGGAACAGGCGAGCGGTGTTGCGAATTCAATCGGATGTGCTTCACCGATTCCGAAGTGGCGGATAGTGGGGTCAAACGGCTCCAGACGATCGTTGGTGTGCCGCGTTGCGATGTCCGTAACCGTTCCGTAGACGTGACGGCAGGACGCGAAGACGAGAGTGGGAGGATCGGAAAGAGCCAGCGTCTGAGCGACCAGATGGCCAGTGGCGCGCGCGTTCAAATCGAAGTCTTCTTTCGGCCAGGCAATGCTACGCTGCGGACTGGATTGTCCCGCCAGATGAAAGACGAGCCGGGCGTTTGGCAAGGCCCGTTCGAGAACGGAATCCCGCCTGATATCTCCGTGAATTAGAGTCAAGCGCCGTTCGTGTTTGGCGTCGAGCGCGCTGAACCGCACAGCAGCGGCGACGGTGGTCAGATGGTCGATGAGAACGACGTGCGCTCCGGCGTCTAGTAACCTTTCGGCGAGGCAGCATCCCAGGAAGCCTGCGCCGCCCGTGATGACGATAGAACCTGTCTGACGATGTCGGTGCAAGTGTTGCGCTTCCACTCACATTAGTAGCGGCTGGCGATCGAATTTCTCTCCATCGGTCAATTATTCGCGTGGCCGCGGTGTTGAGCGCGGTATTTCTCACCGGCGCTGCTGGCGAGAGCACGCTGGAGGCTGGCCGGGATGAGGCCAAGCAGACCGATGGCAAGGCGGTATTTCCAGTTTGGGATGACGAACAGTTGGCCGCGTTCCAGCCCGCGCAGCGATTCGGAGACCACATCGGGCGCTTTCAGCCACGCCCAAGCCGGGATTGAGGCCCGTGCCACGCCCATAGTTTCATGGAATTCGGAGTACGTGTATCCCGGGCAGAGCGCCTGTACTTTTACCGCTGAGCCGACAGTGCGCAGCTCCAGATAAAGTCCCTCCGTGAAGGCGTTCATCCATCGTTTGGTAGCGCAATAGCTGACGTTGCCGGTAGACATCATGAAGCCGGCAACGGAAGCGACGTTGATTATGCCGCCGGTGTTGCGGGCCATGAGAGATGGGAGGACGGCCCGTATGAGTTTTACGTTAGCCACCACGTGGACCATGTGCATGTCCACCTGGCCGGCGGGAGCGGCTTCAAAGAAGCGGCCTAATGTTCCGAAGCCGGCGTTGTTGACCAGGAGTGTAAGGCGGGATTCAGAGGCGAGGCGGGCGGCGAGGGCGTCGACGTCGGCTGGCTGGGCGAGGTCGGCGGTGACGATCTCGGCGGAGGTATTGAGTTCCGCGGCTAGTTGCCGGAGGCGATCGGTACGCCGGGCGATGAGGATGAGGTCGTAGCCGCGGGTGGCAAGCTGGCGCGCGAACTCAGCGCCGATTCCGGCCGAGGCTCCTGTGATCGCGGCCACCGGGCGAGTTGATACCATGGTGCGATTATAGGTCACGCTCAAATGGCTTCCATTTACACAGGGACATCCGGCTTCGCCTATGCGTCATGGCGGCCGGCATTTTATCCGGATAAGCTGCCGGCATCGCGCTTTCTGGAGCACTACGCGACGCGATTGAACGCGGTGGAAAGTAACTATACGTTTCGCCGGCTGGTAAGCGAGAAGGTGCTGGACGGGTGGATGAAAGTGAGTCCGGCAGGCTTTCTGTTCGCCGTGAAGGCGCACCAGCGGATCACCCACATCAAGCGGCTGAAAGATCCGCAGGAGTTTCTGCCGGCCTTTTTGAACACGCTGAACCCGCTGCGTGCGGCGGGCCGGTTGGGTCCGGTGCTGTTTCAGATTCCGCCTAACTTGAAACGCGATGACGAGTTGCTTGCGACATTTCTGGGCGAGCTGCCACAGGGTTTGCGGTGTGTGTTGGAAGTGCGCCATGCAAGCTGGTTCGAGGAGCCGGTGATGGACCTATTGCGGCGGTTCAATGTAGCGCTGTGCCGGGCCGAATCGGAAAAACTGGTGGCTCCCGATGTGCCGACGGCCGACTTTGTCTACTTCCGCTTGCGTAAGGCGGATTACTCTCCGGCGGAGCGGGTGGAACTGGCCGCGCAGGCGAAAGAACATCTGGCGGCGGGGCGGGACGTGTTTGCGATCTTCAAGCACGAGGATGATCCGGCGGGAGCGTTGTACGCGGAGGAATTACGGGTGGCTTGCGGGGGCTGATGCGACGTCTGCTGGCCGGGCTCCTTCTTGCCGCGATGGCTGCCCCTCTCGACGCCTACTCGGTGTTGAGTCATGAGGCGCTGATCGACGCTCTGTGGGATCCGGTCGTTGTTCCCTTGTTGCAGCGCCGCTTTCCAAACGCAACACCGGCCGAGTTAAACGTAGCGCACGGCTTCGCGTACGGCGGCTGTGTGGTCCAGGATCTTGGTTACTATCCGTTTGGGAACCGCTTCTTCAGCGACCTCGCCCATTATGCGCGGACGGGCGATTTCGTGGTCGCGCTGGTGAACGAAGCGCGTACAGTTGACGAATATGCGTTCGCCCTCGGCGCCTTATCTCACTATGTAGCGGACAACGTCGGCCATCCCCTGGCGGTGAATCTTGCGGTGGCGCAAATGTATCCCAAACTGCGGAGCCAGTTTGGCGACAACGTCACCTACGCGAATAGTCCGCGGGCACACGTCATTACGGAGTTCTCTTTCGACGTAGTGCAGATCACCGGGGCGGGCTACTTACCGCGTACCTTCCATAGCTACATCGGGTTCCACGTGGCTCGAGACTTGCTGGAGCGAGGATTCCAGAAAACATACGGTTTGCGGCTGAGCGACATGTTCTTTTGGGAGCGGCTCTCCTTGGCGGTGTACCGGGTGAGCGCCGGTGAGATTGTTCCGTCTTTGGGCTATGGTGTGTGGCGGCGGGAAAAAAAGAAGCTCTTGCGGCTGGATCCGCAACTGGTGACGACTCGCTTCAAATACAAGCTGGCGTCCGGCAACTTCCTAAGGCCGGTGAGCAGGAAACCACGATCGCTTAAGCCCTGGAACTGGCATTGGGCAGACAGCGCAAAGCGGGCCAACGGCCATCTGGGAGGGCGGATCGTCGCAGCTCTGATCGGCATCCTGCCAAAGGTTGGTCCGTTGTCCACTCTCAAGTTCCGCGCGCCTACATTCCCGGTGCAGAGCCTGTTTATCGATAGTTTCGACGAGTCGATTGCCGGTTACGAATATGGCTTGGGAGGCGTGTCTGATCCGTCGCCGGTCCTTCCCGAGGTCAATCTGGATACCGGTGATCCGTCTGGAGTCGGCAGCTACGACCTGGCCGACCGGACGTATGCACGCTGGTTACATTTGCTGGCGAAGCACCGGTTTCGCGATCTCAGCCCTGGTGTACGAGAGAACATTTTGAAGTATTACGCGAACGCGCAGAAGCCATTTGGTGCGAAGACACTGGCGGAGGTGGAGCGCCTGCGGCTACGCTAATTCGGCGACTCGTTCTAAGAGCAGTTGGCGTAGGACCGAGCGGTGGCAAGGGACGCCGCACGGTGCCGATGCGGACGATGTAGATCGACATGGTGAGAGGCCCGCTTTGGTACACTGCCCTCTAAGTAGACTAGCGTAGGGGAGGGTGCCTCCGCGGAGGGACAGATGCAAGGACAAGACACGACTACCGACCACGGTCATGATCATCAGGCGGTTCCTTCCGACCCCACCCTGCGGGTGAAGGCGTTGGAGTCGCTGATGGTGGAAAAAGGCCTGGTGGATCCGGCGGCACTGGACGCCTTGATCGATACCTTCGAACACAAAGTGGGGCCGCGGAACGGCGCGCGGGTGGTGGCGAAGGCGTGGGTGGATCCCACGTATAAAGCGCGTTTGCTGGCGGATGCCGCTTCGGCCATTGCGGAGGTCGGGCTGGGGACTCAGTCAGGCGAGCACATGGTGGTGCTGGAGAACGGACCCAAGGTACACAACGTGGTGGTTTGCACATTGTGTTCCTGTTATCCGTGGACGGTGCTGGGGTTGCCTCCGGTATGGTACAAGTCAACGGCGTATCGTTCGCGCGCCGTGATCGATCCGCGAGGTGTGCTGCGGGAGTTCGGGCTGGAACTCAGTGAAGATACGGAAGTCCGTGTGTGGGACAGCACGGCGGAACTCCGCTATCTGGTGCTGCCGGAGCGTCCGGCGGGGAGTGAGGAGTTGAGCGAGGCAGAACTGGCGGCACTGGTGACACGGGACTCGATGGTGGGCGTGGCCAAAGTCTCACTGCCTGCCGCCGGAGGTAAGGCATGAACGGCGTCCACGACATGGGCGGCATGCATGGCATGGGCCGGATCCATCACGAGGATAACGAGCCCGTGTTTCACGCTCCCTGGGAGGGCCGCGTGTATGGGCTGAACCGCACGTTAGGCGCTTGGGGCAAGTGGAATCTGGATGCTTGGCGATTCGATATTGAGCAACTGAATCCATCCGAGTATCTGCGGATGAGTTATTACGAAAAATGGTTCGCGGCGATGGAGCGGCGCGTGGTGAAGTATGGCTTGGTGACTCAGGAGGAGTTAGAGAGCGGCAAGCCCGCAGCCGGTTCGGTGAAGTCTACGCCGGTGTATACGCCAGCGATGGCGGGAGTTCTGTCACGGGGTGTCCCTTCCGCGAAGGAGATTGCCCTCGCGCCGCTATTCCAGGTGGGACAGCATGTGCGTGCGAAGAACATCAACCCAGAAGGGCACACACGTCTGCCGCGGTATGCGCGTGGAAAGACGGGGCTGATCGCGATCGACCACGGTGTGTATGAGTTTCCCGACACCAACTCGCAGTTTCGCGGCGATAAGCGCCAGCACGTCTATGCGGTGCGCTTCGCAGCGCGGGAACTGTGGGGCGAGGCGGCATCGGCCCATGACTCTGTCTATATCGATTTATGGGACGACTACCTTGAACACGCCTGACATAGATTTCGCCTCGCTGCGGCTACCGCGGGATGAGGGCGGGCCTGTGTTTGCAGAACCATGGCAGGCACAAGCGTTTGCCATGGCGGTGCGGCTTTCTGAGCAAGGCCACTTCACGTGGAAGGAATGGGCGGCGGCTTTGGCCGCGGAGTTAAAAGCGGCGGTGGACCGTGGCGAGCCGGACGATGGCACCCATTACTACGATCACTGGTTAGCGACGCTGGAACGCCTCGTCACCGCCAAAGGGCTGACGGATTCCGATTCGCTCACCGAACGTAAGGATGAGTGGGCGTATGCCTATAGCCACACTCCACACGGCAAGCCTGTGGTGCTGCGAAAGATCGGGCCGCCGCAGCCCACATGACTGCGTCATCCGTCATTCAAACGTTCGCCACTGCTGGCGGTGACGCGCGAAGACGGAAAGTCAAAAGAGGTTCGCGTTCAGGATGGTCATTTGTTCGTTTGCCAGGGCTGCTGTTGTGGCAACACGGACAAGGGGTTTCCGCCGCTCCCATTGGACGAGTTCAAGAGCCAGTGGAAGGATCGCGGCATCAGGCGGCGTTTTCATCTGACGGTCTCCGGGTGCCTGGGGCCTTGCGCGTTGGCGAACGTGGTGCTCCTCCTGTTTCACGGGCAGAGCGTATGGCTGCATTCGATCAACCACGTGGAAGACGTGGACCTGATCTATGGCTGGGTGGAGCGAATGCTTGTGGCGGAGAGCTATCTGGAACCCCCGCCCGGGTTGGCGGAGCGACAGTTTGACCGGTATCTGGCTGAGAAGGCAGATTCCGGTATGATGAGGCGCGAGTAACGGGAGACGAAAATGAAGAAGATTACGCTGGTGGCCTCATTGGTTGTGGCGGCTTGTATTGCCGTGGTGGCGCAGCAGAGCGAGCCGCTCAAAGCGGACCTGACCATTCGCGCCGATCAGCCTAAAGGGACGATCAACCGCAATCTCTATGGCCAGTTTGCCGAACATCTGGGCGGATTGATTTATGGCGGCATCTGGGTGGGAGAAGACTCGCCGATTCCGAATTCCGGCGGTTATCGCAATGACGTCTTGGCGGCGCTGAAGAACTTGAGCATTCCCGTGCTGCGGTGGCCCGGCGGCTGCTTTGCCGATGAATACCACTGGCGGGATGGGATTGGACCGCGCGCGCAGCGGCCCAGGCACATCAATACCAACTGGGGCGGAGTGGTGGAGACCAACGCCTTCGGCACTCATGAATTCCTCGACCTCTGCGAGCGGATCGGCGCGGCCCCATACATCAGCGGCAATGTCGGCACCGGCACACCGCAGGAAATGATGGATTGGGTGGAGTATATGACTTCCGACTCAGATTCGACCCTGGCCAATCTGCGTCGGCAGAATGGTCGCGACAAGGCGTGGAAAGTTCCTTACTTCGGTGTCGGCAATGAGAGTTGGGGATGCGGCGGCAACATGCGCCCGGAGTTCTACGCAGACCAATACCGCCGCTACGCCACTTACGTGAAGAGCGGCCCCGGTAACCGGGTTACAAAGATTGCCAGCGGGGCCAGTGACTTCAATTACAAATGGACTGAAGTGCTGATGTCTGAAGTGGGGCGGCGTATGGATGGGCTCTCCCTGCACTATTACACGCTGCCGACGGGTTTGTGGGAAAAGAAGGGTTCGGCCACGGAGTTCGGCGAGGCGGAGTGGCACGCGACCATGGCGCAGACGCTGAAGATGGAAGAACTGATTCGCAAGCACAGCGCCATCATGGACAAGTACGACCCGCAGAAGCAGATCGGGCTGATGGTGGACGAGTGGGGTACGTGGTACGACGTCGAGCCCGGCACCAATCCCGGATTCCTGTATCAGCAGAGCAGTATGCGCGATGCGGTGGTGGCCGGTATCAATCTGAACATCTTCCAGGAGCACAGCGACCGCGTGCAGATGGCCAACATCGCGCAGGTGATCAATGTTCTGCAGGCGATGATCCTGACGGACAAAGAAAAGATGCTGCTGACGCCGACCTACCATGTTTTTGAAATGTACAAGGTCCACCAAGGCGCAACACTGATTCCCACTGAGATGAAGGCGCCGTCTTATGGCTCAGTCCCGGCCCTGCACGCTTCGGCCTCGCGCGATGCAGCGGGTAAGCTGCATCTCTCACTCGTAAATCTCGATCCGAACCGCGCCGGGCAAGTGCTTGTAAAGGTGACTGGCGCGGCGGCGAAGAGCGTGACGGGCAGCGTGCTGACGGCTCCGCAGATGAATACGATCAACACCTTCGACAAACACGCCGTTAGGCCGGCTCCCTACACGACCTTCACGATTCACGACGACAGGATCGACCTAAGCGTCCCCTCAAAGTCGGTGCTGGTGCTGGAAATTCAGTGAACTGCTATCCTGCCCGTTGATCCCTATGCGCTCGATATTGCCGCTTGCGTTGCTGGTGATGGCTTGGCCCGCGGCCGGAGCCGGCGTGGAAATTCGCGTCATCTACGACAACACCTCGGCCCGTTCGGACATGGAGGCGGATTGGGGATTCGCGGCCGTCGTAACGACGAATGGCCATCGCGTCCTGTTCGATTCAGGGACGAAGCCGGATCTGTTTCTCGAGAACCTGCGGAAGATGGAAGTGCGGCCGGACTCTATTGAAGCCGCAGTGATCTCCCATGAGCACGAGGATCACCGCAACGGCATCTACCGGCTGCAACCGCTGTACTCTCCGATGCTGGTCCATTTCCTGGAAACGTTCAATCCGCAAGCCTTTGCCGAAGCAGTTTCAGTGGGGTTGCAGGCCCGCCGCATCAATGGCCCGGAGGAGATTGTGCCGGGTATCTTCACAACCGGTATCGTAGCGGGGAAGCCGGACGAGCAGGCCTTGGTGATTCCCACCGAAAAGGGGCTGGTGATTCTGACAGGATGCAGTCATCCGGGAGTGGTGAAGATGGTGGAGGCAGCGCGACGTTCGAAAGACGGGGCGAAGGTGCGGCTGCTGCTCGGCGGCTTTCACCTTTTCCAGACACCAGAGCCGGAGATTGCGGTGATCGTCGATAAGCTGAAGGCGCAGCAGGTGGAACGCGTGGCGCCGGCGCACTGTACTGGCGATCCGGCGATGAAGGCTTTGCGGCGGGCGTATGGGGACAACTACAGTCTCGCCGGGGCGGGCAAGATCATCCAATTGGATTAGGGGAACATGGACGGTAAACTCGACACTTCGCGTCTGGAGGCGCTGCTGGAATCGGCTGGCCTGCTGCAATCGTCGCTGGAACTGGACACAGTTCTGCGGCATTTGCTGCGGACGGTGATGGGACGACTGCTGGCGCGCCGGGGGCTGATTGCAGTGCGGCGGCCGGATGGGAATCTTTACTTCGAGCTGGTGCGCGGGGCGAGTATGCTCTCCGCCGGCACTGAGTATCTGGAGGAGGCCGCGCTGGCGGCCGGCATCGAGAAGATCTTTCCCATCGGTGGCGCGGAAGAGCCTGTAGGTCTACTGGGATTAGGCGGATTTGGTGCGGCGGGGATCGATCCGCAGGAGGCCGAGTTTGTAACGGCGCTGCTGGGCCTGGCGGCGAGCGTGATTTCAAACGCGCAGGCGCACGATGCGGCACGAGCCGCCAACCAGTCGCTGGATCAACGGCTGCAGGAGTTGCGGGCGCTGCTTGACTTAGGCCGTGGGCTAGCGGCCACACTGGACCCCGATGAAGTCGTGCGGCTGGTGGCGCTGACCCTGGCGGGCCGGTGGGCTGTATCGAAGTACTCGGTGGTGGCCTGGCGCGATGGACAGCCGTTAAGCCTGCGGCAGAAGGGGTTCGATCTCTCTGCGCCGTTGCCCTGGCGCGATAAGATCGCCGCGCTGCCGGATGCGCTGTTGAGCTCAGATTCGGCGGCGGACACGGAGTTGCTCGCGGGACTGGGTGTTCCCGGCGGATGTCTGATGCTGCCCATCCGATCAAATGAGAACACTCTGGGGCTGGCGGTCTGCGGGCCCCGCATGAGGGGACTTACGTACACCGAGACGGACCTGGAGTTTGGCACTGGATTGGCGGCGCAGGCGGCCGTGGCGCTGGAAAATGCCTGGAACTTCAAAGAGACCGTGCTGAAGCGGCAAATGGAGAAAGAGCTGGCCCTGGCGGCCGGTATACAAAAAGACCTGTTCCCGGCGAAGCTGCCATCGATCAACGGGTTTGAACTGGCTGCGCGGAACCGGCAGGCGCGTCAGGTGGGTGGTGATTACTACGATGCCTTGCCGTTCGGTAAGCCGGCTCCCGAAGAGCCGCACTTGCTGTGCGTGGCCGATATTTCGGGGAAGGGTTTGCCGGCGGCCCTACTGATGAGCACCATCCAGGCGACGCTCCGGGCGCTGCTGACCCCCGAGTCCCCTCTGGTGGACGTGGCGGGCCGGGCGAACGAGTTGTTGTATGCGACGACGCCGTCGAACCGCTTTGCAACGGCGTTCCTGGTGGCTCTGAATCCGCTAACCGGACATTGCCGGTATGTGAATTGCGGTCACAACGCCGCGGTGCTGCTGCGCGCCGACGGGACTTACGAGTTACTGGACGGACCGGGGTTCGCACTGGGATTGTTTCCTATGCGAACGACGAAGGAATTGGAGTTCCACATCGGACCGGGCGACATTCTAGCGCTGTACAGCGATGGCGTCACGGAAGCCCAGAGTTTGACTGAAGACGAGTTTGAGATGGATCGCCTGGTGGCGTGCCTCCGCGAGCACGGGCATCAGCCGGTGGCCGAGATTGTGGACTGTGTCTTCGCCGCGATCGACGACTTTGTAGGCGCGGCCCCGCAGTTTGACGACATCACCATCATGGTCGTCAAACGTGAGGCTGAGGCTGCTACGATAGCCGGATAGCTTATTATGTTGGACCGCGTACTTAACGCGTTCTTCAATGACCGCCTGCCCCCGCCCAAGGTCCGCCGCTTATGGCTGGCCGCCATCCTGCTGGCGCCGCTGGCCCTCGCGGCCGGGCTTACCATGCGCTTTGTAACGGCTGGGGCAGTGCCTCCGCCAGTGAAGTTGGACCGCAATGCGGCTTTGGCGATTGCACGGCAATTTGCGACCGCTCATGGCTACCAGACCAACGATTGGGCGACGCTTGTCCGGCTGGATGCCGACGCCGATCAACGGCGCTGGATGACAGAGCGTGCGACGGCGCCCTTGCGCGATCTGCTGGCGCGAGTGGATCCCTCCGAAGCGTTGACCGTGCAATTGTTCTCTCCGCGGCATGAGGGGCGGGTGGATGTTCGCCTCGCTTTAGATGGGCGCCTGATTGGCTACCAGATGAGGGGTCGCCCGCAAACCGGGAGCACGCCGCCCGGAACACCAGCGCTGGATGCGGCCGAGACCGTTCTCAAGGCTCGATTTGGCAGCTCCAATCTACTCACATTCGGAAAGCCCGAGGTAAGTACCATATCGCGCGAAGGCGGCCACCTGTTAGAGAAGGTGGAGTGGCGGACGGCGCCGGAGGGGATGCCGGAGATGGAAATCCGGCAGACGGTGGAAGTGCGCGACGGCCAAGTGACTGTCGACAGCATTACGGGCAAGCTGAATGAGAAATACAGCGAGGAACATCGCCCCCACAAGGGGTTGATGGCGGCGCTGGGGTGGTTCTTCGGCATCTACATCGTCGTGCTGGTGGTGCTGGTTGTTGTTCGCTACATCCAGCGAACGCTACAGAAAGAGATTTCTCACGGCAGGTCGGTGATTATCGGTTTCTTTGTCGCGACGACTTTCGTCAGTTACGCGTTCCTCAGCGACCAGATTATCAATGGAGAGGTGGAAGGCCCTGAGGTGCCGTTCTGGCTGATCCGTCTGTTGGGCGCGGTGGTGTACTTGTTTATCGGCGCTATCATCGGCCTGTCTTATTCCGCCAGCGAGGGTGACTTACGCGAGTACTATCCGGGTAAGTTGACTACTTTGGATGCCTTGCTGACGGGCCGGATTTTCTCACGTAATGCGGCGGCTTCGGTACTTGTCGGCATCGTCATCGCGTCCTGGATGTTGTTCTTCAACAACTCCATCTCCGGTGTGTGGCATCTGGCCTCGATTGCAGACAATCCCGAATCGCTGGCGCTGTTCGTGTATAGCCGGGAGCCGCTAGTGATGCTGTTGGTCTCAACCCCGATCGGCGCCATCATGGAGAGCTTGACGCTGTTGCTTCCGATCTCGATCCTTCATCGCGTGGCGCGGCGGCGCAACCTGGTGCTGGCAGTGTTGATCCCCTTGGCGTTCCTCAGCGCATTAGGCTTCGCGTTGAGTCAGGCAGGCCACGGACAATTGGATCTGGGGGCATTGGCTCTCACTGCGGTTGTCCGCACGGCCGGCCCGTTACTTGCGTTTTTCGCCTACGATTTACTGGCTTGCATCGTCTGCCTTACCGCTTTCAGCACCGCCTCGTTTCTGCTTGTACTCTTAAGCGCGCTGCCGCACAGTGAGCTGGTTTTGTTCGGGGCTGTGGCGCTTGCGGTGATCGTGATTGGCGGCGAGATCTGGGCACTGATTCAGGGCAAGATGGCGGGGGATGAGGAAGTCCGGCCGAAGTATGCGCGGCGTCTGGCGGAGCGGATTCAACTGCAGGCCGAGGTGACCGCGGCGCGCGAAGCCCAGTTGCGGCTGTTGCCGACGAAGCCCCCAAAAATGGAAGGTCTGGCCATTGCGGCCACTTGTACGGCGGCCGATGAAGTGGGCGGGGACTTCTATGACTTCTTCCTGCTGAGTCCGCACCGGTTAGGCCTGTTGGTGAGCGATGGCGGTGGCCGCGGCCTGGCGACAGCGCTGTCCATTGCGCTGGCCAAAGGTTACCTGATGCAGAAGGTACATGCCGGCTTGACACCAGCCGACACGATGCGGGGGCTGCGCGCGGCACTGGGATCGGCGATGCAGGGCGATGAGTCGAGCGGCTTCTGTTACGCGGTGATCGATACGCGCGCTATGACGTTCGAGTATGCGCGGAGCGGATCCAGTCCGTGCATCGTGTCCGAATCGCCGGCGCCGGAATCGTTGGTTGATGGGTCGATCTACTGCGGCAAGGCGCAGCTAAGCGAGGGTCTGCGGTTCATTGTCTATACCGATGGCATTGGCACGCGCATTGGGCGTCCAGGAAAGGGCGCTACGGAGCGCTGGATCCAGCAGGTTCTGGCATGGCACCGCCATGCGTCAGCCGAGGAGATGAGCGGGGCGATCTTGCGCGAGGTTTTTTCAAGCGTCCGCCGCAATCGGGGAAAGTTGCAGGACGACATCACGCTGGTGGTGCTGGCGATGGATCGCGCAGGTAGCCGCGGCATGGAGAACGTGGCGTGAGGAATCGCCTCATAGGTGCGGCGGCTTGTGGAGTGGTAGGCCTGGCGGTGCTGATTGCATTGTCCGGCCGCGTGACTCCGGTGCCCTCAGCCGGTTTCCGCGCCGATCACGACGAATCGGTGCGCCGGGCGCGTGAGTACGCTCATGATTTTGGCGTCGATACGGCGGTATGGCACTCCGGGTCGATGAGCTTTCTGGACAACCGGCTGCAGTTCTGGTTGCACCGCAGTGCGGCTCAGGCGGCGCCTAATTCCATTGAGCGGATGGTAACGCCGTTGACGTCGAAGGTGGGCTTCGCCGCCCCAGCGGGCTCAGAAAAACTCTTCCTTACGTTGACTTCGCAAGGAGACTTGCTGAAGTTTCTGCGCAAGGACGCGACACCGGCAAAGGAACCACCGCCCAATCCGAAAGAGATCGCGTTGCACGCATTCCGGGTGCTGGCCCGCGATCATGCGGCGTCGTTCCGGTTAACCACCGACGGCGCGCCGGCGCCCGGCGCCACGCAATATTTGTGGGAAGCGGACTCCTCGCATCCGGAGGATCTGACATTCTCCATCCGTGTGACGGTAGGACAAGAAGGCTTGCGGGAAGCCAGTTTGACGCCGAACCTGACGCGGCGTGCCTCAGAGGCGTTTGTTCGCCAGAAGGCCGGTGAAGATGCGGTCGGCGGGATCCTCCTGGTTTTCGGTTTTGCGATGGTAGGAACGTCGATCGCCTTATTCGCCTGGGGCTGGTTTCGCGGCACCCTTGACCGTGGGGCTGCCATCGCCGTGGGAGCGGTCTACTTCCTCTCCAAGGTTTTGATCAACGTTTTCGCGTCGGGCAGCCAGCGCTATCTGGCGGATGAAGACCTGGCCCGGTTCTCCGCCCTTTCATTGACGGTGGAATTGGTAATCTTCGCCGTCGCCAGTATGGCGCTGGTGGGCGCCGGAGAAAGCCTTGCGAGGAGGGGAGGGCGGCCATGCTGGCATTCGTTTCTGCTCTTGCTGCGCGGCGGCTTCTCTTTCCGCCAGCCGGCATTCTCCATCTTTTGCGGCGTCCTGCTCGGGATATTATTGAAGGCCGCGGCCCAAGCCACGGCGTGGATTAGCCCGCTGTTTGAGTGGGACCAGCCATCGCTGGAGTCGCTTTCCAGCCCGGCACCGTGGCTGGAGCCGTTACTACCGCCGGTTCCTCTAGGCTGGCTGGCCTTGTTTTGCCTGGCGCTGCCGATGATGCAGCACCGCCTGCCGCTGCGGCGTCTCAGAACCCCGCTTACCTTATTAGTCGTCATTGTTGGAGTCTTCACGAAGGCGCCGTATTCGGCGTCGCTGGGTGCTTCGGCTTTGTGGGCGCTGGCCGTGGGCGCCCTTTGTTACGCGATATACCGGGGCTGGGATTTGTTGACGCTGCTCTCCGCTGTGTTCGTATACAGGTTGCTGGAGCAGGCGCTGTCGCTGTCGGTCACGGAATCGGAAGCGCTGCGGTTCTCAGCGCAGTTGGGCTTTGTCTTGATCGGCGCCGTCTTCGTTAGCTCCGGTTTTGTTCTCTGGAGAGGCCGCGACGCCGTATTAGAGGAGCTGGATGCCTCGACGGTGGAACCGGTGTCCCAGCGGGAGCGATTGAAGTCGGAGTTTTCGACGGCGCGCGAAGCACAACTACGGATGTTGCCCGCGCAGCCTCCGGACATCGCTGGTTTTGAACTGGCCGGTATGTGCCATCCGGCGCGCGATGTGGGCGGCGATCTGTTTGACTATGCCCGCCTTCCCGATGGGCGTCATGTGATTTGCGTCGCCGACGTTTCCGGTAAAGGCATGTCGGCGGCGTTGTATATGACGTTAACCAAAGGCGTGCTGACGGCGGCGGTGGAAGGGTCCGACGATCTGGCTGAGATTGCCGGGCAATTGAACGGGCACATCTATGCGGCTGGCCGGAGGCGCATTTTTGTTACCGCGGCACTCGGAGCGCTGGATCCGGAGACACGCGTGATGGAGTACGCGCGGGCCGGCCACAATCCGATCGTCTGGCGCAGTCCGTCGCGTGGATTTACGCGCCTGGTGCAGCCGAATGGAATGGGGCTGGGCGTGGGACCGGTGGCGATTTTCAACCGCACACTGGAGCTGGACCGGCTGGAATTGTCGCCCGGAGACACACTTGTGTTCTACTCAGACGGTGTGACCGAGGCGATGGATGAAGTAAACGAGCAGTTCGGCGAGGAGCGACTCATGGCGTCTGTGGACGCTGCCGGAGACCTTCCCGCACAGGCGGTTCAGGATAAGATTCTGCTGGATTTGTCGGCGTTTTTGAAGGGAAGTTCGCCGCAGGACGATGCCACAATCGTCGTTTTGCGCGCACTGCCTTTAGCATCCGGAGTAGACTATGCTGCTACTCTGGGAGAAAATTCCTCTCAATCAGGAGATGGCAAGCTTGGCTAATATTTTTGTTGTCAGCCGCACACTGCATGACGGCATTCCCGTCCTTGCTCTGGATGGCTTTCTGGACGCGCACACCGCGCCCAACTTTGAGTCTGCCATCCAGCAGGAAGTGGATGGGGGCAACCTGCGGATTATCGCTAATTGTGACAAGCTCACCTACATATCCTCGGCCGGGCTGGGTGTGTTTATGAGTTTCATTGAGGAGATCCGGGAGCGTGGCGGCGACATCAAGATCTGTTCGGTGCAACCGAAGGTGATGCAGGTGTTCGAGATTCTCGGATTTCCCGCGCTGTTCGATATTGTTACCGGCGTTAGCGATGCCATCGGCAAGTTTCAGGAATCGAATCAGGAGAGGTGATCCATGTCATCCATAGAGCGCCGATTTTCGCTCCACGTGCCGTCATCGACGGAGAACCTCGCCATGATCCGCGACTTTGTCAGCGCCGTTGGGCTTCAGGCCGGCTTAGTTGAACGGGAAGTCTACAATCTGGAATTGGCCGTTGACGAGGCTTGCGCCAACGTCATTGAGCACGCCTACGGGCCGGACGTGGTGAAGGAAGTTACAGTTCGGGCCACCTTCGACGATGAGCGGATCGAGATCGACGTCATCGACACAGGGATGGGTTTCGACCCCGGCGCCATCGATCAGAAGGGTCTGCAGCAATTGGTGGCTGAGCGCCGTTCGGGCGGTTTGGGAATGCGGATGATGAAGGCCCTCATGGACGAAGTGCACTACCAGATTGTCCCTGGCGAAAAGAACGAACTGCGGATGGTGAAAATGCTGCGCAAAGGCGATCGGCTGTCGCCGCCGCAATGAGTGTCAACCACCTTCTTTTCCTCCGCTTACGATACAATGACGATTTGTCAGAGTGAGTGGAGGAATCTTGGGATCTGTTTTAAGCGGGCTGTTGAGGGCGTTCAGCTATCTGTTTCACCTGATTCTGGCCCTGTTCCTCGCGGGTATCGCGTTGGTAACGATCCTTACCGGAGTGTCGAACCTCAGCTTGGGCATGTTGCCATGGAAGGGTGAGTCGCTCGCCTATTGGCTGCTTGGTTTGTGTTTATTCGGAATTCTAACCGTAGTTCTGTCTGCCACCGGACGCATGAAGAGCTTGTTCGTCCTGTGGTCATTGTTTGTGCTCGCCCTGATGGTGCGAGGGTTCTTCCTCACCAACTACCATTTCACCGGACCGGCGCAGGCAAAGGGCGCAGCGTGGCTGACGTTTGGCGCGCTGGGCGCCGTGTTCGGTAGCCTCATGGCCCTACGCAGCGGGCCGCAGAGAAAAGACTGGCGCTAGCGTTCTTTTGGCGGCGCGGCGACGTTCCTCCGGTCCAACCCGGTTGACCTCCAGGTGGACGTTTACGCCGCCGGCACGGCCTGCCTTTACAACCCCTGTCGCAAGGTTTAAGTTTCGTTCAGAAGGTGCCCGGGTAGGCGCCGCCGTCGATCAGTAGATTCTGCCCGGTGATGTAACCGGCGCCGGCGCTGCACAGAAAGGCGCAGGCGTCGCCGAATTCCTCAGGGGTGCCGAAGCGCTTTGCCGGGTTTGCCTGGCGGCGGTCGGCGAGGATGTCGTCAACGGGGCGGCCGGCAGCCTTCGCCGCGCCTTCGCAGGTGGCTCGCAAACGGTCGGTATCGAATGGTCCGGGGAGCAGGTTATTGATGGTGACGTTGTAGGCAACAGTCTTCCGAGCGATGCCGGCGACGAATCCGGTGAGACCACTGCGCGCACCGTTCGAGAGGCCGAGGATATCGATGGGAGCCTTCACCGAACTTGAGGTGATGTTGACGATACGCCCGAAGCGCCGTTCGATCATGCCGTCCACGGTCGCCTTGATCAGTTCGATGGGCGTAAGCATGTTGGCGTCGAGAGCGGCGATCCAGATATCGCGGGTCCACTGGCGGAAATCGCCCGGAGGTGGGCCGCCAGCGTTGTTCACCAGGATGTCGGGCTGCGGGCAGGCCGATAGCGCCGCGGCGCGGCCATCGGGTGTGGTGATGTCGGCGGCGACGGTATGAACGGTAGCTCCGGTGGCTGCGCGAATGGCGTCGGCCGCCGCCGCGAGAGTCGCCTCCGTCCGCGCGACGATGGTCACTTCCGCGCCCTCTCGCGCCAGTGACAGCGCACAGCCTCTGCCTAAGCCCTTGCTGGCGGCACACACCAGCGCTCGCTTGCCTCTGATTCCTAAATCCATCGTTCTATCTTATCTAGTAGACCGGAATTTTCGGTCCTTGTGTGACGCTGGCTGCGATCGTGCCGACGCCCTCAATTACGGCGCGGACGCGGTCTCCTGCCTTGATCCGCGCGCCTTTGGGGCAGCCGGTAGAGATGAGGTCGCCCGGTTCGAGCGTCATATAGTCACTGTGGAAGCGAACTAGTTCGAACGGACGATGGCGCATGTGATGGACGAAATCGCGGGAGCAGACCGCGCCATTATGTTCGGTGATCACTTCCAGCGCGTCAACGTCGGGGATCTCGTCGGCGGTGACGATTACCGGTCCGAAGCTGAAGAACGTGTCGAAGCTCTTGGCTCGCGTAAGGTAGCGCGGATTCTTGCGCAGAACGTCGAGCGCGGTGAGGTCGAGCGTGGTGGTGTAACCGAAGATGACATCTTTGACGTTGCCCGCCGGGACGAAGCGCGCGCGGCGCCCGATGACAACGCCCAGTTCGCCTTCCGCATCTACGTCGTTTGAGAATTCCGGCGGCGGCAGGCGAATCTCACCAGATGGCTCGAACAGACAGGAGGCAGGTTTCATGAAGCTGCCGGGCTCTTCCGGCTGGACGGCGTTGATGTCTTCGGCGTGTGAGAGGTAGTTCAAACCAATGCACCAGATCTTGGGTGGGACCGGGTAGGGAAGGGTAAGCTGAACCTGGTCGAGTGGCAAAGTGGCGACGCCTGCGGTCTCGATGCCATCGATACCGGTGCGGACGATGGCGAGCAGATCGTCAGGGATCCTGGTGCCGTGAACGGCGTTGATCTCGGCGATGGGAGTGATGCCTTGGGCAGTGAGAACACCGGCATGGCGAAGGCCGTTGTGGAGGAAGGTCAGCAACTTCATTTCGGACTATTGTACTGTGCCGGACTTCCAACAGCCGCAGCGGTAGCATGGGAGCATGATGTTGCTTCTGGCGGCATTCCTGGCCACAGGTCCGATACGCCTTTCGTGGCCAACGGACTTGCCGTCGCCGAAGGTTCACGTGAGATCGTTTGCGGTTGGGTCGTTCGGCGGTGCCGGCTCCGACGACGTGGCGGATGGCGAGGATGGTGGCATGGAGCTACCGTCGAAATCCGTCGCGTCCGTTCCTACGGAGGTGAAATTCATTGTCTACGTGGCCGGTTGCGAATTTGCCACCTTCAACGTTCGCCCGGTGCCTGGCGAGCAGGTCGAGAAGTCCTTCGCTTGTCGTCCACTGGGCACGATTGCCTTCCAGGGAACGGTATCCGGTATCGCCAGACCGGAAGAATTGACAGTGTAAGCCTCTTACTACGCCTCGTGGTCTCACGATTCTTTGGAATCCGCGAAGGGCCGGTATTTCCGTTGGATGCAGGCAGCGCAACGGTAGACACGAAAGGCCATTTCACCTTGGCTTTGCCTGATTTCGGTGCCGATCCGGTTAATCGTAGTTTTGGACTGGGTGCGGATAATCCAGTTCCTCGCCGTCGATGGAAGCGGCCAGCATTATACGCTCAGACAAGTCGGGGAAGGTGCTAGTCCTCTGCTTCCGGTCAAAGCCAGTTACCCGACAGATATCTTATTTACTGTCTCGCCAAGATAGATTCAAAAAACGTCTTGACTAAAGTTATATCTTTGGATAGAGTATCAATAGATGCCCGTTATTTCCAGTCACGCGTCCCGCTCTCACCGGCTTTCGGCCGGCTGCTGTCGCTGTCTCTAAATTCCTCCTAGCTCTTATTTCCCTGCAAGGTCTCTGTTCTATTGCATTAGCCCCGGTTCTCGTTTGAATCGCCCCGGGGATCCACGCGCCGCAAGAGCAATTGGCGAGCCACTGTACTGCAACTACCTTGTGCGCGGTTCGAATCCGCGGCGGCGCTCCAAGTTATGTAGTGACTGACTATTAGTTAGTAGGCCCGAAGTGTCTCTGGCAGCATTGAACTCTGAGCGCGCTTCCACTTCAAAGCGTTGGCCAGTGCCGCCGCCGCCTTCGGCGCCAATTCAATGAGCATGGCGCGCTCCAGTTCAGAGAACGCTGTGGCGCGGTGCAATTCCAGCAGGCCCGAGAATTCAGGCGCCGCATCCAGCATGACGATCAACTCTGGGCCGGAGGCGATTCCGGCCGCGTACAACGGGGCCATGCGCCCGGCGCGGGCTACTGCGACGGCAATGCCGTCAAAGCCCACCACATCCCGCAGCCTGCGGTCCAATAGTTCCAGCGTCTCATCGACATCCAGCGAATTCCCTAATTCTCGCATCACCGGATACAGCACTGGCCACAGCCCGGCCGTCAATTCTAGCCTATCCATAACGACCTTATCGGAAACAATGCCCGGAATGTGTGGAGAATCCCGCGAATCATAGGTGGGCGTCATGACTTTGCTTTTTTCTTTATAAAGTGCTTGCAAGTATCTCGAAAGTAGCTTATTCTGTTTAAGTCGTGACACACATGATCCAATTCGGCTCGAAGCTCAACACCATACCTGCGCCAGTCAATTGTGACTTGCGCCTGGTGACCTGACCGTCTTGGAATAATATCGATTTCAAGAAAGGGGCGGCCACCAAAAATGGCCGCCCTTTTTGTATTTGTACCGGCCATTTACAATAGCTATCCCTCACTTACTTCCTTCTGGAAGTGAGATGTAATAAGTGTGTCCGCGGTGACGCTGTAGGAGGAAACACCGATGGCTAACAAGACGCTGTTCGCAACCCTGCGGGGGTTTCTGATCCCGCCGACCGACGCGTTCAACTCAGAGAGCGCTCCGGCATACGCGCTGGCGCCGAAGCAGGCTCTGGCGCAATACGCGGCCACCGGCTGCTTCGGACGAACGTTCTACGCCACTGCGGAAGAGCAATTGCAGAGTGTGCTGGGACTGTGCGCCAGCGTAGATCCGGAGTTCGTGGCCCGGGTCGCCGTCTACAGTCGCACGCAGGCCTTTATGAAAGACATGCCGGCATTCCTCTGCGCCTGGCTGTCGGCCCGGGAAGCCCGGCTCCATGAGGCTGTGTTCGCCCGGGTTATCGACAACGCCCGCATGCTACGGACTTATGTGCAAATCCTACGCTCGGGAGTGGTTGGGCGTAAGTCCCTGGGAAGCGCTCCCAAGCGGCTGGTCCGTGAGTGGTTGGCTAGCCGCGATGAGGAGACGCTGTTCAGTGCCAGCGCCGGGCAGAGCCCGTCGTTGTCGGACATCTTGAAGATGGTTCACCCGAAGCCGGCTGGGCCGGCGCGGGAGGCCTTTTACGGCTATATGCTCGGCCGCCCTTATGACGCCACTGCGTTGCCGGAAGTGGTGACTCAGTTCGAGCAGTTCAAGGCCGGCGAGTCGCTGGACGTGCCGAACGTTCCTTTTATGCTGTTATCGGCGTTGCCGCTGGCCCGGAGGGATTGGGTCCCCATCGCTAAGAATGCCTCTTGGCAGACGACGCGCATGAACCTGAATACGTTCGCCCGGCATGGTGTCTTTGAGGAGCCCGGGATGGCGAGCCTTGTGGCCGCGCGTCTGCGCGACCGCGACTCGATCCGGCGGGCACGGGTCTTCCCGTATCAGCTTCTGGCGGCGTATCGCAATCACGATGCGGCCATTCCGGCTGAGGTGCGGGACGCGCTGCAGGACGCGATGGAGCTGGCCGTCGAGCAGGTGCCCTCCATCGAAGGACAGGTGGTGGTTTGCCCGGACGTGTCAGGTTCCATGGCGAGCCCGATCATGGGTTACCGGGATGGTTCCACTTCCGCGGTTCGATGCATCGATGTGGCCGCGCTGGTGGCTGCGTCGGTGCTGCGGAAGAACAGTTCCGCCGTGATGTTGCCGTTTGAAGGAGAGGTTGTCGATGTAAACCTGAACTCGCGCGACAGCATCGCGACCAACGCCGAGCGGCTGGCGTCCATTGGTGGAGGAGGAACCAATTGCAGCGCGCCGCTCCGTCTTCTGAATCGGCGGAAGGCGAAGGCGGATCTGGTCCTCTTCGTCTCGGATAACGAGTCGTGGGTGGATGAGGGACGCGTGCAGGGAACCGCTCTGATGGCCGAGTGGTCTGAGTTCCGCCGCCGGAATCCGCAGGCGCGTCTGGTTTGCCTGGATATCCAGCCGAACCGGACGACGCAGGCGGCCGAGCGCGCGGATATTCTCAACGTCGGGGGATTCTCCGATCGCGTGTTCGAGGTGATCTCGGCATTTGCCTCAGGGCAGCTTGAGGCCGATCACTGGGTCGCCCGGATCGAAGCTGTGTCCGTATGACCGGATAGGGGGCCGAATGCTGGCCGGGACTACATTCTGCTAAAATCGCCGTCTCGACCATTCCTTGTCGGCTCCCTGAACGACCAAAAGAAACCTGCGGCGAATGCAGGAGGAACTACATGACAAACTGCGGGTTCCTGGTTCGAATCCAGGGCGTGCCTTCGCGGGTACGGTAGCTCATCGGTAGAGCAACAGACTGTTTCTCCGCTCCTTGTCGCCGCAGGTTTCTCTTCCGCATCACAGTTTAAAAGCGTTGTTGTCTGCCAACACCCAAACGTTCGCGCCGTCAAAGGCGAGGCCTGATCCCAACAACCCTGTGGGCTGGTTGGGTAACGTTACCGTCGCCAATTCCGCCCCGTCCGTTGCTCTCAATTTCTTAACCGCATTACCCACCTGGCTGGTCACCCACACGCTGGTTCCATCGAACACAATGTCCACGGGAGAGAAATTCGTCATCGGGAAGATCCCTAGGTTGGCACCGTCGCTAGCCCGAACCTTGAGCACCTGGCCGGCGTTATCGGCAGCCCAGATATTGGCGCCGTCGAACGTCAATCCCAATGGCTCCAGACCGCCACTAAACGTATCGAGAATCACGCCGTCGGTAGGCCGAATTTTCACCAGGCCGTTTTGGGCGATCCAGACGCTTGTGCCATCAAACAGGATCGATTCCGCGGGTCTGCCCGCAGTGAGTTGCAACCGTAGAGTCGCCTTCGCGCTGGTGGCCTGCACCCTTACTACGGCAGGATCGGAGAATCCGCCGGTGAGCACCCAAAGATTCAACCCATCGAAGGCTAATCCGCCGGCGCCTGTCGGGATGTCCAAGCTGGCCAGCGTCGAG
The DNA here is from genome assembly GCA_039934475.1 of Bryobacteraceae bacterium. GTDB lineage: Bacteria > Acidobacteriota > Terriglobia > Bryobacterales > Bryobacteraceae > JBDTMC01. The sequence goes on from JBDTMC010000039.1 coordinate 26,723, forward strand.
CCATCGCTGGCGCGCAGTTTCAAAAGCGTATTGCCCGATGAAACCCACAGATTTATGCCGTCCGTGGCAAGCGGACCCGGAGTGCCCACCGCCAGCGTTTGCAGGACTGCGCCATCGCTGGGCCGCATCCGTAACAGCCGGCCGTGGCTTTGGTCGCTCGCCCACAGGCTCACGCCGTCAAACAAAAGCGCCGTTCCGCTTCCAGTTGGCGCGGAGACGCCGCTGTGATTTGCCTGATACCAACGCCGCAGTGCGACTTTCAGGGGATTCGGAGCTGCCGCCGAAGGCGCGGCCCCGTCCTGTGCGAAGGCGAGCCCGCTCAAGCCGAGCAGGGCGATTCCGATGTTATTGAGCTTCATTGCAGTCCTCCTTTTCCTCTCTTCGTTCGCTAATGCACCGCGACGGTGATCCCGTCCTGGCTCGACCCGCTGCCTACCGTCACCTTCACGGGCACGTTGTCACCTGGAGTTACTCCATTCGGCACTCTTGCATTGATTTGGAATAACCCGGGGATGGCGTACGGTGCGGCGCCGGCATACTCCACCGTCGCGGGTAGCCCTCCAATGGATACTGAGACCGCCGCCAATGGCTTGGGCAGAACGTCGATCGCCGGCCGCGCGTCTACTCCCGGAGGGTCCGTCAAGCCCTCGCCGGTGCCCCACAGAATCACCACCGATCCGGGTTTTGCCGGTTTCCCCGGAGAGTTTCTCGTCACGTTGTCTTCGTTCAGAATCGCGCCTTGGCCTTTTCCCGTAAAGTCGGAAGAAAACAGGCCCGGCGCCGTCGCGGCCACTGGCACTTCCACTGCGTCGGAACGCACTCCCTGATACTCAACCTGCAAATGGGTGGTGGGTTGGCTGGCTCCAAAATAAGGCACAATCGCCGAACACTGCGTCGCCGAAGCATAAACCATCGGGGCAGGCACGCCGTCAAAGAGAATCCGAACGCTGCCCGACACGGTACTCACCGTGCCATTGGCTTCCACGCTCAGTCCCGTCAGCGTGGCCGGACCTATGCCGGTTCCCCACACCACCACCATCTGGCCCGGCGCGATGGTCTGGGAATAGGAAGCGGCGTTGGTCACCGCGGCAATCGATGGCTTTGCCACCGGCAGGCTGGCCGGCGGGATCACCAGCATGGTCATGGAATTTGGCGGAAACGTCAGCGTCAGATTGTTGCCGTTTACTCCTGCATCCGGCTGCGCCACAATCGCAGTCAGGTTGGCGCCACTGTAGCGCCAAACTTTGGCGCTACCTGCTGCCGCGAAGTTCCCTAAGCTCACTGTCGAAGTTAAATCGCCGTTCGTCTTGTTGATCACTACGGCCGTCAAGTTCAGATCGCTCCGCAGCGCCGCATATACCGACAGCTTGCTTTGGTCCGCGCTTGCAGTCTGCACCCCGTTGTCGCCAAATGCGCCGCCTGTGCCGTCATAATTGCGATAGAACTTAAAGGCGAGCGCCACCGGGTCAGTCGCCCGGGGCGGTCCCCACAAGGTGGCTGCGTCAAGACCCTCGCGACCGAAAATGCCCAGCAGTTCCGCCTGCGCCAGAGCACCGTTGATTGTGCCCTGGCCGTGCCATTGATACTCCGTGATGGCGATCTTAGTCCCCGGATAATACTGCGCCACCATCTGCTTCAACCGCGGAATGAACATCGGCGCGATGGGAGCACCGTTATTATCCGGGTCCTTCAGCCAATAGTCGTTGCTGACGACGTAGCTGGGATCCCACATCACGCGCGTCGAATCCAGTCGGAGAGGAACGCGCC
>JBDTMC010000040.1:0-27643 GCA_039934475.1 Bryobacteraceae bacterium
CGGCGCCTTCGATGTGCCGAAAGAGATCCGCTGGCTGGGCCGCGATCGCATCTGCCAGTTTCACGTGAAGGACAAAGGCTATCTTGGCGAAGGGAAAGTGGATGTCGCTGCCGCCGTCAAGGCGATGAAGGACATCGGGTTTCAAGGCTTCGCCAACCTCGAAACAAGTTCGCCGTCGGGCGACGTCGAAAAGGACACCATTCGCCAGTTGGGGTACCTGCGAGGTCTGGTCAACAGCTAAGACGAAGCTTGCTCGTATTGGCCGCCAGGGAGTTGGATGCCTGGGTGGCCGAGGCACTCGACAAACTGCGGTCGCGCTAAGCCTCCGCCGCGCTGCTGCGCGGGTTCGAACGCATGTGGGGGCTTCCGGCATCGAGGGATTCCAGCAGCGACTCGTGCAGATTGCCATCCAGCACGTAATAGAAGTGGCCGTCCTGCGCCTCTTGCGATGCCATGCTCTTGGCGGCCAGTTGTAGGCAGAACTGGATTTCGCCGGGCGTGAGGCGCGCCGCGTCCACTCGCGGCAAACCGCGTGGGCCAGCCTCCACCTTGCGTAGGAAGTCGCGCAGGAACAACTGGTCGTGCGTGGCGTCGATGGCCGCGCCCGCGGTGTACCAGCGCTGTTCGGGTGAACCGAAGAAGTACGGTCCAGAGGCATACGCCAACAGGAACACGATGATGTCGATGAAAGCTGCCAGGGTAAAAGAGAAGATGTGGCGGGGCGTCGGAGCCGTGAATAGCTCCGTGATCGACCGCATGAGGTCTTCCTGTCCGCTCACCGATTGGTCGATAAAGTCGGAGTAGGCGGGCACGGCCGGGCGCTCGATTTTGCCCTGATGCAGCGTCTGTTCCACGTCATTCCAGGGAATGGCGTCGTAGACCTGGTGGAAGGCGCGGAGCTGTTTCTCGGTAGCATCGAGCGGCTTCAGTTGCGCGCGTGCATCGGCCAGCGATCTTTGGGACGCCTCCATTTGGCCTACGGACTGACGCGCGATCTTGGCGTACCGTTCAAACGCCGTGTAGCGGGGACCGGAGCCTGAACCCTCGCGGACTGTGCCGCTGTACATTTCCGCTTCACGGCCCACGGCTTCGCGCACGCTGGCCAGATAGGGGTCGGCATCTTGCGCTTTTGAGATAAAGCCATGATCGCGTTCGGCGGTGGTCATCTCTTCCAGCGCGAGGGCGTGCTTGCGGCCTTCGGCGACGGCGCCGGTGAGCAGGCGCTCCGTGTCGGTGGCTGCCGTGCCGAGGTGATCGTACAGAGACCGCTGCACCGTAGCGGGGCGCTCCCGCGACGCAAACCACGGGTAGAGACTAACGTAGGAAAACCCGATGGAGACGGTTGCCGTAATGGCGTACACCGCGATCAGGAGACCCCGGCTTCCCTTGGCTTCCCTTACTGAACCCAATCATCCACGCCACCATGACCAGCGAAAGTTGAATCCCCAGAGCGGCCGGTTGGCGCTCACTTGAGAACCGGTGTGCGAAGACACGTATGCCATTCGGAGATATTCCTCAACCCAGGAGACGAGTTGGGAGTATGAAAAAGTCGCATTAACTGCAATATTCTCTGATTAAGAAAGCCTTTCTGGTCGATTTCAACTACAGTGGGGGTAGGCGAATATGATAATTCGAGAATTCGTCGCGGAGTGCGTGCTGCGGATGGCAGGCCCGTCGTGGACCTTAATTGAGCCGCCCGGCTGCAAAAACAGGGGAATCGGCGATCTGGATGTGTCGGTGTCGCTGGCTAATCTCAGCCGTCAGACCGGACACCGCCACTCCGGGCTTAAGGAAGCACCGGTTCGTCGACCGGACTCCACCACTCGACCGCGAACGCGACCATAGTTAGCCATCTGCCACTCAACCGGCTAGAGCGATATCCTCGTTTCAGGGGGATGCCGTGCCGAAAGTGGGTCGTGTCGTCGAAACCTCTATCTACTCCAACGATTTGACGAATTGCCTGGCCTTCTATGAAGGTCTGTTTGGGTTCCCACGCCTTGTAGTGGACCCTCGAATTTGTGCACTCGACGTAAACGGGCAGAGCGTCTTGTTGCTGTTTCAAGTAGGCGCTTCGCTGAATCCCGTGCCGACCCCCGGGGGCATAATTCCGGGGACCGACGGCAAAGGACCTTCGCACTTCGCCTTTGCCATCGATAAGGCCGATCTGACAGCATGGGAACAGCATCTCCAGCAGCATGGCGTTGCCGTGGAGAGCCGCGTCCATTGGCCGCTGGGCGGCGACAGCATTTACTTTCGCGATCCGGATGGGAACTCAGTGGAGTTAGTGACTCCAGGATGTTGGGCGACCTATTAGGCCGATTGCAGCATCTCGTCCCACGTGACTTCGCGCTTCTTCTCGTACGCCATGCGGCCCAGAATCGAAGTCAGCGTGCTCTCGCAGGCGTTCTTCGCCATGCTGTAGGGCTTGCCGTCAACGATGCTCTTGTAGAACACCTCAATGGCGTCGATGGTGACCTCGCGTTTGGAATCGCCGCGCTCAATCAGGCTGCGGTCGCGCAGATCGTCGGCATTCTTCAACGGTGCGGTCTTGGTGGGGCCGTGCCATTTATAGTAGGTGCGCGCGGTCTCCAACATGCCTAGCGATCCGAAGAACTGTTCCTTAACGTCACGGTATCCGGCGGTGTGTTTGATGCTGGTGAGCCAGCCTTCGAGGTTGCCCGGATAGTAGTACGTGATGTTGTGATGGTCACTGTCCCAATCGCCAAACGACAGCGGATAGCGGAGTCCGCCCGTGCCTACGGCCTTCACCGGATGGGATTTGCCAAACCAGTTGAGAACGTCCACACCATGGCAATCCTGCTCCACAATGGGTCCGCCTGAGGTGGCCATAAAGTGCCCCCAATGGCGGATCTGCTGCTCGTCGGCGGGGTACTTGGATTGGAACGGCGGGCTGGGAGGATCGCCTAACACCCAGTAGCTCATCATCATCGTGAGCGTGCCGATCTTGCCATCGTTGAGTATCTTCTCGGCCTTCAAGTATTCCGGGCTCCAACGCTGCTGGAAGCCAAAGGCGACGCTCTTCGATTTGTCAGCCATCTCAGAGGCGCGCATCATCCGTTTGACGCCGGCCACATCGGCTCCAGCAGGCTTCTCGCAGTAGATGTGCTTGTTCGCCCTCGCCGCAGCTTCAAAATGGGCTGGGTGCAGAAACACGGGCGTAGTGATCAGAACGGCGTCGATTCCGGGCGCGGCCAGAAGTTCGTTCAGGTCGCGAAAGGCGGGAACGGCGTCCGCGCCGGGGATTCGCGTTTTGGCCGAATCGATCTTATCGGGATAGATGTCGCAGATCGCGGCCAACTTCGCATTGGGGTCGTGCGTCATATGCGTGCCGACGTAAGTTCCACGCCCACCGCAGCCGATGATTCCGAACGAGACCTTGGAGTTCGCCTGGTAGCTGAAGGCGGTCTCCGGCTTCAGCAGCAGTAGGCCGGCCGCGGATTGAAGAGTTGCACGTCTGGTTATCTGGTTCACAATTGCAACTCTATTACCTTGTACGGATAAGCGCAAGGGGGATACTGAAGGCATGACGTCTCGCCGCACGTTCTTAGCCGGGTTGGGGGTGGCTGCCGGAGCGCCTGCTTTCCAAACGCCTCGCGCCCCAGTGCCTGAACCTCCGAACCCTTTGCGGGCCGCCGATGTCGCCCATGCGGTGCTGGAAGAAGGCGGGCGGGTGCCGCTGGCTCGCTCGGGTTCGGCGTGGCAAGGGAAAGGGATTGAAGTCACTACGGAGAATGGCTCGGTTCTTGTGACAGCACCGAAGATCGCGCTGCGCAGCATCCGGCTGCGCTGGCACGGAGTGTTTCCGGCCCACACGCGCTTTCTGGGCGATCATTGGGAGCGCTCCTACGGCGATCTGGAATTCCGTGGGTTCAACCAGGAGCGTCTCATGCCGTGGTACTTCCTGTCGGGCGATGAGCAGCACTTGTCCGGTTATGGAGTGAAGACCGGGGCGTCGGCGATTTGCGCGTGGCAAGCCGATGCCGGAGGCGTCACGTTGTGGCTGGATATTTCGAATGGTGGGCGAGGTGTTGAGCTGGGAGATCGAAAGCTGCACGCCGCGACCATCGTTTTTCGAAAGGGGCCAACGGGTGAAAGCGGGCTCCAAGCAGCCACTACCTTTTGCCGGACGATGTGCGACCATCCGTTGCTGACGCCGCAACCCGTGTATGGGAGCAACAACTGGTATTACGCGTACGGCAACAATACCACCGCTGAGCGGACGCTGCGCGATGCGGAACTAATGGCGGAACTGGCTCCGGCGCAGTCCACCAACCGCCCCTTCGTCGTGATCGACATGGGCTGGCACGCCGCTCGCGATGGCGCAGGTCCGCAGACGCGCACCAACGCGGGTTATCCGGATATGCCTGGACTGGCGAAGAAGATGCGCGCCTTAGGTGTGCGGCCGGGCCTGTGGACGCGGCCCACGCTGACCAGTGAAGCAAGTGTTGCCGGGTGGCGGCTACCGCCCGCCGGCGGACGATCGAAGGACGATCTGATTTCCCTCGACGCTTCGATTCCTGAGGCTGTGGAGTACATGGCGACCGGAGTTCGCACGCTACACGAGTGGGGCTACGAGTTAATCAAACACGATTTTTCGACCTTCGACCTCACCGGCCGTTGGGGTTTCCAGATGGGGCCCGATCTCACTGAGCGCGGTTGGAATTTTTATGACCGCTCGCGCACGACTGCCGAGATCATCACCGGCCTATATCGGGCCATTCGCACCGCGGCCGGCAGTTCCGTGCTGATTGGCTGCAACACCATCGGGCACCTCGCGGCCGGGTTGGTGGAGGCGCAACGCATTGGCGACGATACCAGCGGCCGCGAGTGGGAGCGCACACGCAAGATGGGCGTCAACACGCTCGCCTTTCGCATGCCGCAACACAACACGTTCTTTGCCGCCGACGCCGATTGCGTGCCGCTGACAAAAGAAGTGCCGTGGGAACTCAACCGGCAGTGGCTGGATCTGGTGGCGCGCAGCGGGACAGCGCTGTTTGTCTCTGTGGATCCAGACATTCTCAGGGCCGATCAGAAGCCTGCGCTGAAGGCGGCGCTGGAAGCGGCATCGCGGCCTCACCCGCCCGCGGTGGCTCTGGACTGGATGGAGACCACCACTCCAGAGCACTGGCTATTGGACGGCAAGCCGGCGCGGTTTGACTGGTACCGGCACGACTAACATTGCCTAGCGTCCCGGTTTCACGCCTTGGCCCTCTACGCACCGGTACGCCGTATTCGCCTTCAGGTTCTTGAACTCCTCGGCGCGGCCACTGGGCCATTGCACCGTGACGCGCTCAACGGAGTCGCGGCGGCCCAAGCCGAAGGTCAGCGGCATCTCCGATTGCGACAGGTAGCTGGATCCACTCTTCACGACGCGAGTAGCCGTCTCGTTGCCATTCGACACCTTCACCACCGCGCCGATACCATCGCGGTTCGACTTGGTTCCCTGCAAGAGGAAGCGGATCCAGCGATTGCCCGATAACTGATCATTACGGTAGAGAAACGCAGGGCCGCCATTGGTGGTGAGCAGCACATCAAGATCGCCATCGTTGTCGAAGTCGCCGAAGGCCGCGCCGCGCCCTACCTTAGGCTGGTTGAATTCCGTACCCGCGTCGGCGTTACCCAGCCGGAACCGCCCGCCCCCGGTGTTGAGGAACAACTGCGGCGGCTGCGCGAACTGCACATCGGGACGCACTCTCGTCACACTGTCGTCGATATGCCCGTTGACGATGAGCAGGTCGACCAGGCCGTCCAGGTCGGCGTCGAAGAAGAAGCACCCGAAGCCCAGGGAGCCGCGCGTCGCCTTGCCCAACTCCGACCGTGTGGCGAGGTCAGTGAACGTGCCTGCCTTAGTGCCCTTGTACAGGCCCAGCATCTCATTGTGGAAGTTAGTAACTACGAGGCTGGGAATACCGGAGTTATCGTAGTCGGCCGCGTCCACGCCCATACCCGCGCGCGCCTTGCCGTCCTCGCTAAAGGCCACACCGGCGCGTAAGGCCACTTCGGCAAACTTCCCGTTGCGCTGATTCTGATAAAGCTTATTCGGTTGAGTGTCGTTGGCCATAAAGAGGTCAGGCCAGCCATCCTGGTCGAAATCGATGGCCGCCACGCCAAGCGACTTCGAGCTGTTATCGAACAACCCGGCCTTGGCCGTCACATCCTCAAACGTGCCGTCACCGCGGTTGCGGAATAACCAGGAGGTGGAGCCACGATACGCCTCCGGCGTGCAATACGATTTCTCCTTGCCGTTGATGCTGCAGAATACATCGGCATCCTGCGACCAGCGCACGTAGTTGCACACAAGCAGGTCAAGCAGCCCGTCGCGATCGTAGTCCACCCACATGGCCGACGTGCTGAATGCCTCGCGTCCGCCCAACCCGCTCTTCGCCGTTACATCCTCAAACGTGCCTTTACCGGTGTTGCGAAACAGGCGGTTCTGGCCCATCGCCGTGATCAGGATGTCAGGGAAGCCGTCGTTGTTGTAATCGCCCACTGACACGCCCAGGCCGAACATCTCCACGTCCAGGCCCGCCGCGCGGGTGACGTCGGTGAATGTTCCGTTGCGGTTGTTTTTATACAACGCAAGCGTGGTCCGCTTACGGTGCGGATTGGCTGCCCAGTCCATCCCGTTCACGAGCAGAATGTCCTGCCACCCATCGGCGTCGTAATCGAGAAACGCGCATCCGGGGCCCATAGTCTCGGGCAGGTACTTTCGCCCAAACGCCCCCGTATTGTGTGTGAAGTGGAGGCCAGCGCCGCGCGTGACGTCGGTAAACCGGAACGCCGGACCCGCCGGCACGGCGAGCAACGGCGCTGCTCCCCACAGCAAACTCCGCCGTGTGAAGCCCGGCTTCAAAGGTTACTGACCAGGCCTTTCCGTAAGGCATAGCGGACCAGGTCCGCCGTACGGTGAATATTTAGCGCTTCCATTAAATTCGCGCGGTGCACGGAGACCGTGTTGACGCTGAGATTCAGCAATCCGGCGATCTCTTTGTTGGAGTGACCCTGAGCGATCAACTGCAGCACTTGGCGTTCGCGCTGCGTCAGCCGCTCGTAGTTGTCGTTCTCCAGGACCTCCATTGCACCAGGCGCGCTGACACCCGGCCCGAAGAACTGCTGGCCTGCCGCCACGGCGCGTACGGCAGATGTAAGGTCAACCTCAATCGCATCCTTCAGCATGTAGCCCCGCGCGCCAGCCGTGAGGGCGTTGCGCACGTAGTTCTCCTCGCCGTACATACTCAGGATGAGGATGGCCGTTTCAGGCAGACGCTTCAGAATCTCCACAGTTGCCTGTACGCCATCCAACTCCGGCATGGACATATCCATCACCACGACGTCGGGGCGCAGGGTCTCCGCGGCCGCAATCGCTTCCAGGCCGTTGGGCGCCTCACCCACTACATGGATGTCAGTTTCATCTTCCAAAATCCGGCGAAAGCCCTTGCGAACCAAGCTGTGGTCATCCACCAATAAGACTTTAATTTCATCGCTCACGATACGGCCACACTCCTTAACGGAACTTCCAAGACTACTCTGGTTCCCCCCGCCGATGGACGCTCAAAGCGCAAACGGCCACCCACCAACTCCGCTCTCTCGCGCATTGCCACCATGCCTAAACCGCGACGTTCCTCGTCGTTGTCCGCCGGCTCCGCCATGCCTACGCCTCGGTCTTCCACGGCCATCTCCAGACCGCGGGGAGAGAATTTCACCTTAACATCCGCTTCCTGCACACCAGCGTGACGCGCGACGTTATTCAGCGTTTCCTGAAGAATACGGTAGATGTGAATCGCCGTCTCGTCGGGGATGATAGGACTGTCGCCCTGCCTCTCATAGCGTATTACGACGCCGGTCTGTTTTTGAAACTGGCCGACATACCACTCCAACGTCTTCTCAAGGCCAAAGTCGTCGAGCACGTTCGGGTGCAGCGTTTGAGACAGTGAGCGCAGCTTCACCAGAGTCTGCTGCGCCGTGATCCGCACGTCGTGTAAATCCTCGCGCAGCGATGAATTCTCCGGCAGCCCCTTCTTCTCCGCACGCGCTAGTATGGCGCCCACCGCAGTGAGGATCTGTCCAAACTCGTCGTGCAGTTCCCGCGATACGCTGCGGAAGATCTCCTCCTGCACACCGATGAGTTTTCGCGCCAGTGTCTGGCGCTGCCGCGACAGTGCTTCGATGCGGATGAAGACCTGCCTGTTACTGCGGATGAGGTAGAGGCTGGTGACGGAGATGGTAATAAGCACCGCAGCCAGAAAGACGTAAATATCGCGCTCCACGCGCGAATAGATGCTTTCGATCTCCTGCGCCGCCCGTTGCTCGGCGTCGCTGTTTTCCACCAATAGCCGCGACACCAGGTTCGAGAGTCCGGCTTGCCTGTTCAGCAACTGCGCGCGAATCATCTGCCGCGCTTCTCTCTCATTGCCGGCCCGCGCGGCTTCAAACATCCGCTCCGTGTCCTCCCAGAAGGCGGTGGCCGACTGCGTGAGGTTCTCCTGCTGCGCCTCTGACCGCGTGCGTGGCCGCAACCCGGCTTCGCGTTTCAGGGCGTCTTCCAGATCGCCGCGCAAGCGCCGGAACTCCGTGTAGTAGGCCTCCAAAGGGTATGGCTCAGTGCCTTCGTGCATGTCGCGCATCGACAGCGCGAGCTCATGGAGGTCATTCTGGATGCGAATCAATTGCAGCGAATCGCGATGGTTGCGGTCCACCGTGTCAGCCTGCAAAGTTCGCAGCCCGTCGATTTGCACTAGCGCATACCGTGAGAAAACCGCTACCGCCGCCAGTGTGACACCGAGTCCCACCAGCAGGCGCGAGGTCGGCGAAGACCATCTCATACAAGCCAATGGTACCTTGCCTGTCCCGTACGTTGAGCCAAGCACGGATGGCCCTTTTTTCCGCAGCCGTTTGGCATCATACTTAAAACAAGAGTGATTACGGATGTTGCGAAGCATTACCTGCCTCTTCTTCTTACTGGTTCTGCCTTTTTTGTTTGCTGGCGACTCGACCAAGCCAGACCGCAAGAAGGCGGAGAAATATTACGAACAGGCCTTGCGCCTGGAGACCTTGGGCGAATACCTGAAGGCACTGGATTTCTATTCAGCGGCTTTAGATGCCGATTCCGGGTTGCCCCAGGCACGGCGCCGGCGCGCGAAGGTTCACTTTGAACTGGGCCACCACGCGGATGCGGTACGTGACCTGGATGAAGCGGTGCGCCAGGCTCCCGACGATTCCGAAGCCTTCAACCTGCGCGCCGACGCCTACTACATGCTGAACAAGCCGCGCGAGGCGATTGCCGATTACAACCGGGCCATCGTGCTGGGTCTGGAACGAAGCCAGACGTACGATGGCCGCGGACTCGCCCAGACGCTGGCCGGCAACCATGACGCCGCCCTCGACGACTTCGCCCACGCCATCAAACTCCGGTTGGACAATCCTGAGCCGTACAAGAACCGCGGCGATCTGCTGACTACTCTGGGCCGTTATCGCGACGCGGTGGAGGATTACGATCGCGCCCTGGCACTGAAACCCGATCACGTGGATGCACTGCTAGATCGGGGTTATGCGTGGGGACAACTCACGCAATGGCGCAAGGCCACTGCCGATTTTACTCACGTTCTGCAACTGCGCCCCAACGACGGCGAAGCGATGGGACTGCGCGCCCAGGCGCGCGACAAGGATAGCGATACTCCCGGCGCCCTGATGGACTACGCAGACGCAATCAAAATGCGGCCTTCCGATCCCCGCCTCTACATGGCTCGCGGCGCGCTGTGGGCGAAGGTGGGCGAATTTAAGAAATCACTCGACGATCGCAATGAGGCAGTCAAACTCCAACCCGGCAGCGCTGAAACATGGCTGGCACGGGGCGGTTCCTACCACCTCTTGGGCGATCACGACCGCGGCATTGCCGACCGCACCGAAGCCATACGCCTGGCGCCGAAGATGCCTGAGGCGTGGTGCGCCCGTGGCAGCGCCTATTTCCTCACAGGGCAGTATGCGAAAGCCGCCCAGGATCTGGAAAAGGCAGTCGAACTCCGTCCGGACTATGCCGAAGCGAAGGATGTGTTGGATAAGACGCGGCGTATGATGGCGCACGCGGCCGGCAAGGCGACATTGGTCCCCAGCCGGAATCTGCCCGTCAGCGAAGCCGCGCCGGCGCCCGTGGCCGTGGTGGCTGCCCCGGCGGCAAAAGCTCCGGTGGAGACTCGGGCGCCGATCGTCGCGCCGCCCGTGGCCAAGCCGGTTGCCGTCGCAGGTACCGACCCTGAACGTCATCACACCCTGGGTCGCGAGTTGGTAAAGAAAGGCGATTTCAAGGGCGCGATCGTCGAGTTGGACCAAGCCTTGGCGGGTAAGCCGGACTATCCTCTTGCGCTCAACGCCCGTGGCTTCGCCTGGCTTCAATTGAAAGACTTCAAGCGCGCCCTGACGGATTTCGACGCGGCCATTCGCCTCAGGCCGGATTATGCCAACGCGTACCAGAACCGCGCCGCGGCCAAAAAGGCGTTGGGCGACGCAGCAGGCGCCAAGGCCGATAGCGAACGAGCGGCTTCGCTAATCCAGCCAAGGAAAGCGGCGTAACAGTCCCAGCAGGAACGTCATCACGCGGGCGTAGGTGGCAGGGTCCACGCCGCGCGGTACGCCCACCGGCAACCAATGTTGTACGGCCACGGTTTGGGAGTTGGTGAATTTGAGGATCCCCTCAACGCCATGACGGCCGCGCAGTCCGGACTCCTTCATGCCGCCGATGGGCGAATCCACCGATCCCCACGTCGCCGTACACGCCTCATTCACGTTCACACTGCCTGCCTGGATGCGGGCCGCCACGCGGGCGCCACGCGTTGTATTGCGCGTCCAAACGCTGGAGCTGAGCCCATAGCGGGTGGCATTGGCCATTGCGATTGCAGCCTCCTCGTTCGCTGCCGGATAGACGGACACCACGGGCCCAAAAGTCTCCTCGGCGAAGAGGATCATGCCTTCGTGGACGCCGGTGAGGATGGTGGGCTCATAGAAAAGAGGACCCAGGTCGGGCCGGCGCTTACCGCCGGTGATGACCGTCGCGCCTTTGCCGAGCGCGTCGGCAACGTGGGTTTCGGCGGTTTGCACCTGGCGCGCTGAGGTCATCGAACCGACGTCGACAGAATAGTCGAAGACAGCGCCAAGTTTCACGGCGCGAGTGCGCGCGGCGAACTTGTCAAGGAATGCCTGGTATACGGGTTGTTCCACGTAGATGCGCTCAATGGAGATGCACACCTGGCCGGCGCCTACGAAGCACCCTCGCACAGCGCCATCCGCGGCTGCCTCGAGGTCGGCGTCCGCCAACACGATCATCGGGTTCTTACCGCCCAACTCAAGCGAACAACCAATCAGCCGTTCGGCGGCCTGGGTGGCGACGGTGCGCCCGGTGCGCCCGCTACCGGTGAACATCACGAAATCGACGAACTTCGCAATGGCTCCGCCCGCGGCGGGGCCTTCGCCGGTCACCACCAGGGCGACGTCTTTGGGCAGACCCGCCTCGTACAGCAGGTCGATGCCCCAGAGCGCTGTAAAGCTGGTTTGCGGATCGGGTTTGAGGACCACCGAATTACCCGCCAGCAGGGCGGGAATCGCATCGGTCATGCCGAGGTTGAACGGGTAGTTCCACGGTACGATGAAGCCGGCCACCCCTAAGGGCACGCGCCGTTCGTGCGTTTGCGTGAGCAGTGGCAGGGCGCCCATGCGACGTTTTGGGGAGAGAAAGTGTTTGACACGCCGCGCGTAGTAGCGGGCAACCACTGCGGTATCCATCACCTCTTCGAAGGCGTGTGTGCGGGCTTTACCGTTCTCAAGTTGGATAAGGTCGAGAATTTCATCCTGGCGCGCCAGTAAAAGGTCATGGAAGCGCAGGATGACTTGGGCGCGCTGGTCGAATGATAAGGCGGCCCAGGAGGGTTGCTCGGCGCGGGCGCGTTCCACGGCGACGCGAACATCATCTTCCAATCCCGCGGGAATTGAAGCGATGCGCTCCCCAGTATACGGAGCGTGGACGGCGATCTCATCGTGCGGCCCGGGAGCAAGGGCGATGTGCCGCGCCAGTCTTTCGAAATCGAATGTCGTCATCGCGCCACCAGCCGGGTCAGCCGCAGAGATTGTCCTCTTAGCTCACGCGGCTCAAGGATACCAGGATGGCCAAGCCGTCGTGTTGCATGGTTTCGGCGTCCGTCTAACGATTGAGAGGCTTCCCGCGTTAGCCATCCGCATGGGTAATCGGAACCTCCAAACGTCCGTCGCCACATACACCGGCTGACTTACTCTGACCCGCCACAGCGAAACGCCGAAGTCGATGGCCATGTTGACGTCTTCAGAACTAACGGAGCCCCGCTCGAATAGCCCCTGTTTCGCGGCGTCCGCCGCGGCAGGTGTGAGGAGCGGATGGCCCGACAGCACCGACACGTTTTGAACGGCGCCCGTTCTCGGATCGACGGTAAGTTTCAGTTCAAGAGGCCCTTGTATACGCGCTTGCAGCGCCAGTGGCGGATATTTCGGGCCGACAAACCTGGCAAAACGATATTCCGATGCGTTACACAGTCGCGGGGCATCGCCGGCCTTAGCTTCTGCCGCTGAAATCGACCCTTCATACTCCGCGAGCAAGGATCGAAAGACTCGGGTCCTTCCAGGTCCCTACGTTTTCCTTCGTTGCCGCAATTAGCCCGTAGTCGTAACCCGGAAATCAGTTCTGGAACGAACATCTCCCCGGCTCGTTGGAGAGAAAGGTCATCGCCATCGCTGTGATCGTAAGAGATATCGTTAGGTCCGAAGGCCAAAGCGGCCATCGTCGCTCCGAGATCCTACAACCGAACCAGGGCGGGATACGACCCCTTCATCCTTTTAAGGGATGAGTCGCCGTACTGAGCCTCGGAGACAAAGTAAAAGCTGGACGGCGCGGCCCGTTCCGTCGCGTTAGCCACGATGGCCATGGCGGCCAGCAACAGCAGTTGGCAGCACATCTCAGCGCCGTTTACTACCTCGCGTCAATCTACAGTGCCCTGTAGGGTGCAGCCCGATTGACGAGGGAGATGGGGCCAAACTTTGGCGGTTGTATCCGTTTTAGGCTTGTCCAAAACTCGAAAAAACAGCAAACTGGCTTATCGGGTATAGAATTCTTGATCTGGCTTCTGGTATTCTGGACACAGGTATCTTAAATTATTTATTTATGCGGAAGAAAATTGATGTTACAGAACTCATACTTCGCGATGCCCATCAAAGCCTGATGGCCACCCGCATGGCGCTGGAAGACATGGTTCCGGCGTGCGAAGACCTTGATAAGGCCGGTTATTGGTCAGTGGAATGCTGGGGCGGAGCCACGTTTGACTCCTGTATCCGCTTTCTCAACGAAGACCCCTGGGAGCGCCTCCGCACTTTCCGGAAACTGATGCCTAACACGCGTTTGCAGATGCTCCTCCGGGGGCAGAATCTGCTCGGCTACCGCCACTACGAAGACACAGTCGTCGACCGGTTTGTCGCCAAAGCGGCCGAAAATGGCATGGATGTATTCCGCGTTTTCGACGCCTTGAACGACATCCGCAATCTCCGCCGCTCCATACTCGCGGTGAAGAAAGCTGGAAAGCACGCACAAGGCACCATCTGCTACACCGTCAGTCCTTTGCACACGGTTACCGGGTTTGTTGAGCTGGCTGAACGGCTGCTCGACCTGGGCTGCGATTCCATCTGTATTAAGGACATGGCAGCGCTGCTGAAACCGCAACCTGCTTACGAGATCGTGCGCGCCGTCAAAGACGCCTGTGGCGAAGATATCCGGGTTCACGTCCACGTCCACGCCACCACCGGCGTCACCCTCGTCAGCCTCATGAAAGCAATTGAGGCGGGCGCGGATTGCGTTGACACCGCCATCAGTTCGATGAGCCTCGGACCAGGACACAACCCAACTGAGAGCCTTGTGGAAATGCTGGAAGGGATGCCGTACGAGACCAACCTCGATGCGGCCCGCCTGTTGAAAATAAAGGATTACTTCAACATTATCCGGCCGCGCTACAAGGAATTTCTCTCCAACATTGTGGGTGTGGAAACAGAAATCTTCAAGAGCCAGATTCCGGGCGGCATGATCTCCAATATGGAGAGCCAGTTGAAGCAGCAGGGTGCGGGCGACCGCCTCAAAGAGGTGTTGGAAGAGGTACCGCGTGTGCGCGCGATTGCCGGTTACCCGCCGCTGGTTACTCCCTCCAGCCAAATCGTGGGCACGCAGGCCGTGTTCAACGTCATGATGGGTCCGTACAAAGTGCTGACCGGAGAATTCGCGGACCTCATGCTCGGCTACTATGGCGAATGCATTGGAAAGCGGGACCAGCATGTTGTGGAATTGGCTGCCAAGCACGCCAAGAAAAATCCGATCGACGTCCGTCCCGCTGACCTGCTGAAGCCCGAATGGGACGCTCTCCGCTCCGGCGCTCTCGCCCTGAAAGGCTGCAACGGGAGCGATGAAGACGTGCTCACCCACGCCATGTTCCCGCAGGTGGCCGCGAAGTTCTTCGAAACCCGCGACAAGGGACCGAAAAACCTCGGTAAGGATCCGAATGCGATGCCCGCTCCGGGCGCTGCCCCCGCCGCGCCTGCGCAGGATACTGGCACCGGGCCTGTGCGCACCACCATTACTTACGACGTGAAGTTCAACGGCAAGTCGCAAAAAGTTACGGTGTCGCCCGCAGCCTAGCGGCGGCCGCGGCAGTTTTCATCGCTAGACAGTTTTCATTGAGGAAATGCATTCATGCCAGTCATAAACGCTTCATCCATGCAGGAAAAAGTTGAGGAATTAAAGAAACGCCGTGACAAAGTTATGCTCGGTGGCGGCGCCGACAAGCTCGAAAAGCACCGTCAGTCCGGTAAGCTCACCGCGCGAGAGCGCGTGGATGAGCTGTGCGATCCGGACAGCTTCCAGGAGTCCGGTCTGTTTGCCCAGCACCGCGCCACCCTCTTCGGCATGGCCGGTAAAGACATGCCCGCCGACGGAGTCATCACCGGAGCGGCATCGGTAGACGGCCGTCTGATCCATTTGGCGAGCCAGGACTTCACCGTGGCCGGCGGCTCTGCCGGCGAACTCCACTCCATCAAAGTCGCCGAAATCATGGAGCAGGCTCTGAAGACCGGCTCGCCCTTCGTCTTCGTCAATGATTCTGGCGGCGCGCGGGTGCAGGAGGGCATCGATTCGCTCTCCGGCTACGGCAAAGTCTTCTACGCCAACGTCATGCTCTCCGGCGCGGTTCCGCAGATCTCGCTGATTTGCGGACCCTGCGCGGGTGGCGCGGCCTATAGCCCTGCGCTCACCGACTTCATCATCCAAACACGCCAGGCACAGATGTTCATCACCGGACCGCAGGTGATCAAGCAGGTGACCGGCGAAACCGTAACCGCCGACCAGTTGGGAGGGCCCGACGCCCACATGACCAAGTCCGGCGTCATTCACTTCATCGCCGAAGACGACCATCACGCCATCGCCATCTGCCGCAAACTGCTCAGCTTCCTGCCGAACAACAACCTGGAAGATCCGCCGCACCCGGAAGGCGACAGCAATGTGGACGCCAACCCCGCGCTAGATGAGATCGTCCCCATCGACGGCAAGCAGGGCTATGACGTTCGCAAAGTCATCACCGGCATCGTCGATTTCGGCGACTTCCTGGAAGTGCAGTCGGGCTTTGCGGCGAACATTGTCATCGGTTTCGCGCGCATTACAGGACGCAGCATTGGTGTCGTTGCCAATCAACCCTCAGTGCAGGCCGGCGTGCTCGACATCAACGCCTCTAACAAAGCGTCGCGCTTCATTCGTTTCTGTAACGCATTCAACATCCCGCTGGTGACCCTGGTGGACGTGCCCGGCTTCCTGCCCGGCGTGCAGCAGGAACATGGCGGCATCATCCGTCATGGCGCAAAGATGCTCTTCGCCTACTCCGCGGCAACGGTGCCGAAGGTGACTGTGACACTGCGCAAGTCGTATGGCGGCGCGCACCTCGCCATGTGCGCCAAGGATCTGGGCGCCGATCGTGCCTTTGCGTGGCCCACCGCGGAAATCGCCGTCATGGGTGCTGAGGGCGCTGCCGAAATCGTCTTCCGCAAGGAGATTTCCGAAGCCGAAGACAAGTCGGCGAAGCGCAAGGAGATGATAGCCAACTATCGCGAAGCCTTCTCCAACCCGTACGTCGCCGCCGGCCGCCGTCTGGTGGACGATGTCATCGATCCTTCGCTGACACGTAAGTACATCGCGCAATCGCTGGAGTATCTGCAAACCAAGCGCGAACTGCGGCCGCCTAAGAAGCACGGCCTGATGCCGCTCTAAGAGGAACCTTCGATGACCACCGAAAGCGACGTCATGGAAACCACCGCTCTCCTCGAAGAACTGCGGTCACATATCGCCGATCTGTCCGCGCGCCTGCAAAAGCTGGAGGCAGCCGCGGCGCCCCCGCCGCAAGTCATGCCAACGCCGGCGCCGGTTGTTGCGGCCCCGGCTCCACAGGCGGCAGTCGCGCCCGTGGTGGAAGAGGAAATTCCGGAAGAGATCTTGTTAGTGATCGCCGCAGCCGTCGCCGCCTACTTCGGCGAGCGGGCCCACATTCGTCAGGTCCGGTTGATCCGGACGGGCGCCTGGGCACAGGAAGGCCGCGTCTCCATTCAAGCCTCTCACCGTCTGCATTGATAGGGAAACCCAGTGAAACTCAAGATTACCGTCGAGAACAAAACATACGAAGTGGAAGTAGAGGCCGAACAGCCCGAACATGTGGCGCCGCGTAACTGGGTGATGGAACCGGGCGCGGTTCGCATGCCCGCGTCAGCTCCCTCCGTGGCCACGCCGCCGGTTGCCGCCGGCCCCAGCAACGTCAATGAAGAGAAGGTCTGCCGCAGTCCCATCTCAGGCGTTGTGGTGAAGGTACCGGCGCAGGTTGGCCAGAAAATCCAGACGGGCGATATCCTGCTGGTGCTGGAAGCCATGAAGATGGAAACCAATATCACCGCGCCTATCGCCGGTGTCATCGCCAAGATCAACGTCAATACAGGCGATGGCGTGCAGGGTGGCCAGGTGCTTGTGGAGTTTGAATAATGGAAAACGAGATCAAACAAATCCCCGGTTTTCTGTTCTTCGATCATGTCGCCATCGCCGTCAAGCAGGGCGAGTTGGAAGCACACGTCAATGCCTATAAGCAGCTGGGCTTTTCTGAGATGCACCGCGAAGACGTGCTCGGGTCCGATCAGGTTCGCGAAGTGCTGCTGCAAGTGGGCGACGGCCCAAACCTCGTGCAGTTGCTGGAACCGCTGAGCCCTGATTCGCCCGTCGCCAAGCAGTTGGAGAAGAACGGGGGGCGCGGTGGATTCGCGCATGTCGCCTTCCGTGTGGCGGACATTCAGAAGGCGTTCGACTACATGAAAGCGAACTCCTTCAAGATCATCGACGCCGCTCCGCGCAATGGATCGCGCGGTACGAAGGTCTTCTTCGTGCACCCCAAAACCACTGAGGCTGCTGCGTTCGGCTACCTTATGGAAGTGGTGCAGGAGGGGAATGGCCATGCTTGACCTGCTGACTGACTTCCCGGCGGTGACCACCGCCGAATGGGAAGCAGTGATTCAGAAGGATCTCAAAGGCGCTGACTACGAAAAGAAACTGGTGTGGCGCCTCGACGAGGGCATCGCGGTTCGCCCGTATTACCGTGCGGAGAACCTCGCGGGCCTCGATACGCAGACGCAAACCGCGCCTGGGCAGTTTCCCTTCGTGCGTGGCAGCGGGGAAGCCTGGCAGTTCGCGCAGGGTTGGGAACCGCCCGCTTCCGCCATTCGTGCTGACCTATTGCATGACGCCGGCGCCACCGCCACGCAAGAGTTGGCGTACGCGATCGCCGAAGGCGTCGAGCGGTTGGCCTCCGGCGCCGCCGCCGACGATTTCGTGTTCGCCATCGGCTCCAACTACTTCCTTGAAATCGCCAAATTGCGCGCCGCGCGCTTGCTGTGGGCGCAAGCAGCTTCGGCCTTTGAACCGGCCAATGAAGCCTCTTGCCTGATGCGCCTGCATGCCCGCACCGCCCGTTTCAACAAGAGCTCGCTCGACCCTGATACCAACCTCCTTCGCGTCACCACTGAAGCAATGTCCGCCATTCTTGGAGGCTGCCAGTCGCTGACCATCGAACCCTTTGGTTTCGACGAACATTTGGCGATGAACATCCACCGCATTCTAAAAGAAGAAGCGCATCTGGACTTTGTGGCTGACCCCGCGGCCGGTTCCTACTACATCGAATCGCTCACGGATGCGCTTGCTGCTGAAGCCTGGAAGCTGTTTCAGCAAGTGGAAGCCGAAGGCGGCTTTGCCAAGGCCAAAGATGGCATTGCAAAGGCAGTAGCGCAATCCAGGGCCGCCAAGGAAAAGGCCGTCAGTACGCGCCGCCGCACACTGATCGGCGTGAACAACTATCCGAACCTGAAGGACCGCGCCATACCGGGCGTTCCCGATGGTAGTCGTCTCGCTTCTCCCTTCGAAGCCATCCGCGCCCGCACGGCCCGCCAACCGCGCCCTTACACTGTGCTCCTTCTAAAGCGCGGCGACGTGAAAATGCGCACCGCGCGCGCCAACTTCTGCCTCAACTTCCTCGGCTGCGGCGGCTTCCAAATGACCGAATCCGAAGAACTGCAACCAGCCGACTTGATCGTGTTGTGCAGCTCCGACCCCGAATACATTGCCTTTGCCCGCGACGTCGCCGCGCACACAGCGGCGCCGATCATCGTTGCCGGTAATCCTAAAGAGCAGATCGAAGAGCTGAAATCGCTCGGTGTCCAGGGCTTCGTACACATCCAGAGCGATGCCATCCAGACGCTCACCGAGTGGCAAAACCGCCTCGGGATGGAGGCATAACCATGCGCCCCGACTTCACTAAGATCGACTACAAACCAACGCACACCGGAACTGCGCCATCCGCGAACCTCACACCTGATTGGCTGACGCCGGAACACATTCCGGTGAAGCCGTTCTATACGGCCGAAGACCTCGCGTCGATGACGCATCTTAACTACGCGGCTGGACTTCCGCCGTACCTACGCGGCCCTTACTCCTCCATGTACGCCATGCAGCCGTGGACTATCCGCCAGTATGCCGGATTCTCCACCGCCGAAGAGTCCAATGCCTTCTACCGCCGCAATCTCGCCGCAGGCCAGAAGGGTCTTTCCGTCGCCTTCGATCTGGCTACTCATCGCGGCTATGACTCCGATAATGAGCGTGTGGTCGGCGATGTCGGCAAGGCCGGAGTGGCCATCGACAGCGTCGAGGATATGAAGATCCTCTTCCGCGATATCCCGCTCGATCAGATGTCGGTCTCCATGACGATGAACGGCGCCGTGCTGCCCATCATGGCGTTCTACATCGTCGCCGCCGAAGAGCAGGGCTTCAAGCCCGCGCAGCTCAGCGGCACCATCCAAAACGACATCCTCAAAGAGTTCATGGTCCGCAACACGTACATCTATGGACCAACGCCTTCGATGCACATCATCGGCGACATCTTCCGCTACTGCTCCTTCCAGATGCCCAAGTACAACTGCATCTCCATCAGCGGATACCACATGCAGGAAGCAGGCGCGACGGCCGACATTGAGTTGGGTTACACACTAGCCGACGGTTTGGAATACATTCGCACCGGCATCGCCGCCGGCCTGAGCATCGACGAATTCGCGCCCCGCCTCAGCTTCTTCTGGGCAATCGGCATGAACCACTTCATGGAGATCGCCAAAATGCGCGCCGCTCGCGTACTGTGGGCGAAGATCATCAAAGGGTTCCATCCGAAGAACACGAAGTCGATGGCGCTACGCACGCACTCGCAGACCTCCGGCTGGAGCCTCACCGCGCAGGATGTCTTCAACAACGTCTCGCGCACGTGTGTGGAAGCCATGGCAGCCGCGCTCGGCCATACGCAGTCGCTCCACACTAATGCCCTTGATGAAGCGATCGCGTTGCCCACGGATTTCTCAGCCCGCATCGCCCGCAACACGCAGATCTACCTGCAGGAAGAGACCGGCATCACCAAAGTGGTGGACCCGTGGGCCGGCAGCTACTACGTCGAAAGCCTCACCCGCGACCTGATGCAGAAGGCGTGGGATCATATCCAGGAAGTGGAAGCTCTCGGCGGTATGACGAAAGCCATTGAAACCGGCCTTCCGAAGATGCGCATTGAGGAAGCAGCTGCCCGCCGCCAGGCGCGCATCGATTCCGGCCGCGAGGTCATCGTCGGCGTCAACAGATACCAGCGTGATCACGACCAGCAGATCGATGTACTGGAAGTGGACAACCGCGCCGTGCTCGACAACCAGCTGCAGCGTCTGGCGGAGATTCGCCGCACACGCGATCCAAGAGCCGTGGAAGCCGCCCTCGATGCACTTACTAAGTGCGCCGAAACGAAGGAAGGCAACTTGCTTGAGTTGGCTGTGAATGCAGCTCGCCTGCGCGCGACGCTGGGCGAAATATCCACTGCCTTGGAGAAAGTCTTCGGCCGCTACAAAGCGGTCAACCGCACTATCTCCGGCGTCTACTCGGCGGAGAGCGCCGGCGCGCCCGAGTTCATCAAGGCCCGTGAAATGGCCGAAGAGTTTGCCGCTTCCGAAGGCCGCCGTCCGCGCATCCTGGTTGCCAAGATGGGTCAGGACGGCCATGATCGCGGCGCCAAGGTCATTGCCACTGCCTTCGCCGATGTCGGCTTCGATGTCGACGTTGGTCCGCTCTTCCAAACTCCGCGCGAAGCCGCCCGCATGGCCGTGGAGAACGACGTTCACGTGCTGGGCGTCTCTACACTCGCCGGAGGCCACAAAACATTGGTCCCCGAAGTCATCGCAGAGCTGAAGCGCATGAACCGGCCCGACATCCTGGTCTACGTCGGCGGAGTCATTCCGCCGCAAGACTACGACTATCTCTACAAGGCAGGCGTGGCGGGAGTCTTCGGCCCTGGTAGCGTCATCCCCACCTGCGCCCAGACCATTCTCACCGCTTTGATGGGAACCCCGAGTGGTGCAGGAGTCGAATAAAGCGGCCCGGCGCGGCCGGTTGCCCGCCTCTCAATACGTGGATGGCATTCTGCGCGGGGACCGTACCCTGCTCGCGCGAGCCATCACCGTCATTGAAAGCGAGCAGCCGGCAGATGCCGAACTGGCCGGTTCCATTCTCGATTCCATCCTTCCTTATAGTGGTCAGTCCCGGCGCGTCGGCATCACCGGCGTGCCGGGCGTTGGCAAAAGCACGTTCATCGACATGCTCGGCATGCACCTCATTCAGGCTCGCGATGAGAGGGTGGCCGTGCTCAGTGTCGATCCTTCCAGTCCCATTTCTGGCGGCAGCATCCTCGGCGACAAGACGCGCATGGAGCGCCTGGCTGTCGAAGAGCGCGCCTTCATCCGCCCTTCTCCCGCACGCGGCCACCTCGGCGGCGTAGCGCGCCGCACGCGCGAGACCATTCTGTTATGCGAAGCCGCCGGCTACCAGAACATCCTCGTAGAAACCGTGGGCGTGGGACAGTCGGAAACAGCCGTCCGCTCCATGACTGACTTCTTTCTGCTGCTGATGCTCGCTGGAGCCGGGGACGAACTGCAGGGGATCAAGCGCGGCATTATCGAAATGATCGACGGCATGGCCATCAACAAAGCCGATGGCGATAACAAAGCCAAAGCCGATCGCGCCCGCGTGGAGTATGCAAGCGCCCTCCATCTGTTTCCACTCGGACCTGACGGCTGGTCGCCGCGCGTCCTCACCTGTTCCGCCCTCAATGGCGACGGCATTTCGGAACTGTGGGACATTGTGCTGGAGCACCGCGCGCATCTGGAAGCCAGCGGCGCCCTTGAATCCCGCCGCAGCGCCCAAGCTCTCGATTGGATGCGCGAACTGGTATCGGGCGGACTGGAGGAGATGTTCCAGCGCGACCCGCGCGTCGCCGAACGCCTCCCCCTGCTGCGCGACGCCGTCCGCCGCGGCCATGTCTCGTCCTTCGTCGCTGCCAAAGAATTACTGACTTTATTTCATACAAAGTAGGCCCTCATGTCACTTCCATTCCCCATCCTTTCTGCCGAAGAGGCAGCCGCCCTCATTCAACACGGTCAGTCCATCGGGTTCAGCGGCTTCACCCCAGCGGGAGCCGCCAAAGCCGTCCCCCGCGCCCTCGCCAAGCGAGCCAAGGCGGAGCATGCCGCCGGCCGCCCGTTCAAAGTCGGCGTCCTCACCGGAGCCTCCACCGGTCCGTCGCTTGACGGAGCGCTAGCCGAAGCCGAAGCCATCAGTTTCCGCACGCCGTACCAGTCTGACGCCACCCTCCGTAAACAGATCAACGAAGGCACAGTGCAGTTCTTCGATATGCACTTGTCCCAACTGCCGCAGTCTGTCCGCTATGGCTTCCTCGGCAAGTTGCATTGGGCCGTAGTGGAAGCCTGCGACATCACCGCCGGTGGCGGCATCGTGCTCACGACGTCCGTGGGCGCATCCCCCACGTATCTCCACCGCGCCGACAAAGTGATCATCGAACTCAACGCCAAGCATCCGCCACAGTTGCTCGGCATGCACGACATCTTCGAGCCGGAAGATCCGCCGACGCGCCGCGAGATTCCCATCTACAGCCCTACTGACCGCGCTGGCGCGCCGCTGGTTACGATTCCACCGTCGAAGATCGCTGGCATCGTGATGACCAATGAACCGGACGAATGCGGGGCTTTCGCTCCCTCCACGCCGGTCACCGAGCAAATCGGCGCCAACGTCGCCGCCTTCCTAGTCAATGAAATGCGCGTCGGCCGGATCCCGCCCGACTTCTTACCCCTACAATCGGGCGTCGGCGACATCGCCAATTCCGTTCTCGCCGCTCTCGGCGCGAGCACGGAAATCCCCAACTTCCAGATGTACACCGAGGTCTTGCAGGACTCCGTGGTGAGTCTGCTCGAGAACGGCCGGTGCAGTTTCGCCTCCACCTGCGCCTTCACCTTGAGCCCCGCCATGATGGCCCGCGTCACCAGCAATCTCGAGTTCTTCCGCGCCCGCGTCCTGATGCGTCCTCAGGAGATCTCGAATCATCCCGAGATCGTTCGCCGCCTCGGCATCATCTCGATGAACACGGCGATTGAAATCGACCTCTTCGGCAACGTAAACTCCACGCACGTCCTCGGCCGCCAGATGATGAACGGCATCGGTGGCTCAGGCGACTTCACCCGCAACGCCTACCTCTCGATCTTTAGTTGCCCCTCAATTCAGAAGGGGGGCAAGATCTCCACCATCGTGCCTCTGGTGACACACGCCGACCACAGTGAGCACTCGGTGCAAATCGTAGTCACCGAACAAGGCGTCGCCGACCTACGCGGCAAAGATCCCCACCAGCGCGCCCGTCTCATCATCGACAACTGCGCCAACCCCGAATACCGCGACCAATTGCATCACTACCTGGAATTGACAAAGGCCGGCCACACGCCACAGTCTCTGTCCCTCGCCTTCGCCATGCACCGTCAACTCGCGCGCCACGGCGACATGCGTCGAATCGAGTGGGAAGAGTTCCGGTAAACCAGCTGTAAACTACACGAGTTGGTGCCACACTTTGCGCAGTTGCGGTTGTCACATTTAACACGCCATGCGGAGCGAGCTATCTAGGTGTGTTCGGAGATGTTGGATATCAAATCTACGGGTCTACAACGCACACGATGGCGGCTAATTGTCTTTATCTGGAGCCATGGGAAACGCTTACGGACTCAAAATGGGAAGTTCCTCAAGGAAAACGCAATCGGCCCCATGCCGGGGTTTCCCGACAGCAGTGAATACGCCTCCGACACCGGCGTCTTTGATGACGTACCTCTAGGAGCATGCGCCGACTCTACGTTCGTACTAGTAGTTGGTACGCGTCGAGCACCGGATTAGGCAACGGCAAATACTCTAATCGCGGCGACGTTTCGATTTCGAGGGGATAGAATGAAAATTTGCATAACACTTTTGGCAGTAAGCATCTGCGGGAGTCTCGCGATGGGACAGGTGCTGAACGACGGCGCTAATGGAACGCCTCTACTGAACGGACCAGACAAGGGGGTGGTTCCAAGAGGGCACCCGAACATGACTCCCGAGCAATTCCAGCTTGAGCTAGTAAAACGACTCATTAATAGACCTACAGACCCGATCACCAGCGGAAGGGCCCTTCTTCATCGCCTAGGAGACCAAACGGCGGTCATCGTGATAAAGATTGCGGGCGCATCATCCCTATCTGAGACCCAGGAACTGATGGTGTTGGAGATGTTAACTGTTGCCTTCGAATCTCCGCATTCTATCAAGAGTGACGCCGACCGCCATCCCAATGCGACTCAGTTTCTCTTGCGTTCGCTAGAAGCTTCCAACTACTCAAGCGTGCGGAGCCGTATCTCTGAAGTTCGTCAGGCTATCTCCAGTTCGGTTGATGAAGCGCGACCTCAACCTTAACTGACTGCCTTTGAAACTACGGGTCCACCGAGGGAATTCCTACTCGAGGCTTGGGGAAGTTGCCACCTAAGCCTCGAAGGAACTCGGCTATCGTTAGTCACAAACGGGGAATTCTCGCCCCGCAACGAGGCGTCGCCGACCTACGCGGCAAAGATCCCCACCAGCGCGCCCGTCTCATCATCGACAACTGCGCCAACCCCGAATACCGCGACCAATTGCATCACTATCTGGAATTGACCAAGGCCGGCCACACGCCACAGTCTCTGTCGCTCGCCTTCGCCATTGCACCGTCAACTCGCTCGCCATGGGGACATGCGTCGAATCGAGTGGGAAGAGTTCCGGTAAACAAGAGTGGTAAGGATACAGCGCGCTTCGGTATTCGACAACTGGTGGCAGGCCGTGCTCCAAGCACTGGCAAAACGGTAACCTGGATGTTCCGCTTACATCTAACACTGAGGAACTCGCATGGAAACCAAATCACAGCCCTGGCAGTTGAAAACTCCGGGCGGCGGTTCCGAGTACACCGCCTACCGGGATGACACCCTCGATCCTCCAGCCCTCGTCGTCAACGTGGGCAAAACGGAACTCCGCTACCACCTTCGATGTATTGCCGACTTGCACGAAATGCTGAAGACTCACGGCGACTGGATGCTGCTCGGCAGCGCGGATGAGCAGAAACCGGCCAAAGACGACACGGTGGAAGCCTGGGCACGCTCCGCCACTAATCCTGTGGGCGGCTGGTATGGACTGAAGAAGGGACTCCGCGGACGCTTTGCGATGTACGTGCCGCCGGTGCTTGAGAAACTGGGTCTGGCTGAAGTCGAACAGAATCCCCGTAACAACCGCATCCGCGCGAAATCGCGTTAGCATCGATCATGGAATCGAAAACGACCATCTGGACGGGTCGCATCCTCAGCGGCCTCCCTGCTCTCCTTTTATTGTTCAGTGCTGCCCTCAAACTATACGGCGGACCGGGACTGGCGGAGGGGTTCGCTCACCTCGGGCTGTCCCCCAGTCTGGCGGTCCCTCTCGCCATCCTGGAAATCACGTGTACGTTGATTTACCTGATCCCGCGCACTTCCCCACTGGGGGCTATCCTTCTCACCGGCTACATGGGAGGAGCCGTCCTCACCCACTTGCGCGCCGGCGATCCCTTCTACATGCAGGTCCTGGTCGGCGTCTTTGTCTGGGGCGGGTTGTATTTGCGTGAGCCGCGCCTACGGGAATTGATACCCGTTCGCACCCGCTCTACCAAGCTAATTTAGTGACGATACGCTGGCTCCTGTCCCTGATCCTCGCCACCACGCTTCATGCGGAATTCCGCGCCGGCACGGCCAAGACGGAGATCACGCCTGACCTGAAAGCCCACGCTCCCGTCTACATGGCCGGGTTCGACAACAACCGCGTCGCTAACGCGATCCACGATCCTCTGTATGCCCGGTGCGTCGCCTTCGCCGCGGACAACCGACCCATCGTGATCTGTGAGGCTGACCTCATCGGCCTCTTCCTCGACGACACCGATAAGATCCGCACTGCCATCCGCGCCAAATACCCCTCCGCTGACACCGTGGTCGCTGCCACTCATGATCACGAAGGCCCGGACACCATGGGCCAGTGGGGCGCGGGCGCGGGTAAATCCGGCCTCAACGAACCGTACAACGCGCTGGTTGTGGAGCGGATCGCGGCGACGGCAATCCATGCGCTTGATAGCATGAGGCCCGCTCGTGCCCGCTTGGCCGAGGTGAAATCAAAGGAACTAGACGCCTTCATCGACGACACGCGGCCACCTGTCGTCCACGATTCCAACCTCATCGTCCTCGCTCTGGACGATCTCGCCGGCGCGCCCATCGCCACTGTCGTCAACTGGGCCAATCATCCGGAGACGCTGGGCTCCGCCAATACACAAATCACGGCTGACTACCCGCACGCTCTTTGCGCCCGCCTCGAACACCGCCGCGGAGGAGTCGCCGCACTTTGGAATGGCGCCGTCGGCGGCATGCAGAGCCCACTCGGTGCTAAGGTCTCCAACACCAAACCCGATAGTTTTGAAATGGCCGACGCCATCGGCAACCGTGTGGCCGACCTTGCCCTGGAGGCCATTGGCCATGCCACGCCGGCCCCCATTGATGCCGTTGTCTATCGCGAGACCCGTATCCGGATTCCGGTTGCCAACCAAGACTTCATCATGGCCGCGAAGATCGGCCTCTTTGGCGGACGCAAGGCATTCAACGCAGATCAAACCACCACCACGCCAGTGGGCCTTCTGCGCTTCCTACAGACTGGCAATCCAATCCTTGAAGTAGCACTTATTCCCGGCGAACTCTACCCTGAGCTCAGCGTCGGAGGAGTCGTGCGCTACTCCGGAGCGGACTACCCCGATGCGCCAATCGAACTCGGTATCAAGACCTTGCTGACCGCGCGCTATCGCATGCTCATCGGCTTGGCCAACGACGAAATCGGCTACATCATTCCAAAAGCCGAATGGGACGCCAAGCCTCCCTATCTCCAGGGAGCTGCCAAACCCTGGTATGGCGAAGTGAATTCAGTGGGACCGGAAGCAGCCCCATCTATCGTGAGGGCGCTCTCCGAACTCGCGCGTTGATTACAACGGGCGCAAGCGCAGATTCTTCACCCGCACTTCCATCCCGTCGAAGTCTTTGCCCGCATGCGCTTGAATACCGACACACCCTTTGCCAGGGAACGTGGCGTCGTGGATATCCACCACTTTCTGCCCGTTCGACTCCACCACTATGTGGTCGCCCCTCACGATGATTCGCATGCGATTCCAGCCGTCCTTGCTCACAGACTTCGCGTTGCGATTTTCGGCGATGAACGCTTTCCCCATGCAATAAACCGATCCTGAGAGCACACCCGGATGACTCGGCTGATCGAGAATATCCGCCTGGTAAGCAGAATTCGGATTCGTATAGCGGAACCAGATGCCGCTATTACCCGGCCAGTGCATCTTCCATTCCGCCTCCAGCTCAAAGTCCGCCCACTGCGCATCGGTGAACAGGTCGCCGGAGCCGCCATCTTCGCCTTGCCGCCCGACAAGCTCTCCATTCTCCGCGCTCCAACGGGCCTTGCCCTCCGTGTGCCATCCATTCAGCGACTTGCCATCGAAGAGGTTGATCCACTTCGCCCCTGCAGCCGCAGCAGCGCCGCCGGCGCAGGTAGCCGCCATCAGAAAGACCCGCCTGG
>JBDTMC010000041.1:0-27155 GCA_039934475.1 Bryobacteraceae bacterium
AGGTTGGACGAATTCTTGTCCTAATGTTGTGTCCCGGACGTGCCCTGTACCGGGTTACACCAATCCGTCGGCCGGGACCATCTCTGTTCTTGCAAAAGACAGCGGAAGTTCGGAGATGGTTCAGCCAGCCGGGCCGCCGGAAGGCGTCACCTATCAACAGGCATTGCCAATTGGTTTTGTTCGGACAGGCCCTTACACAATCTCCGGTCAAGGAGGACTGTTGCCGTTTCATGGAGACTTAGTCGCGCCGGCTCCGATTAGCATAGAGAGTGCCTTCCCGCCGGGAACCTCCGTTGCGGTGGACCAGCCGCTCACCGTTACATGGGCCGGGGGAGAACCCGGAACGCAGGTAAGGGTAACGGTCACAGCATTGCGCGGCGTGGCTAACCAATACCAAATTGCTTCCGGCGACGGGAGCAAGGGTTCGCTCACATTCCCCTGTACGCCCAGCAATGGATACTGCTACTCGGGAATCATCAGTTCCCCGCACGGACGGATCACCGTCGAATACTATGCCACTTCACCGGCAACCATGGACTTACCAGGAGCTACGGGACAATTGCAGGCGAATTGGATGTATCGCTACGTGTTCGACGGCCTGACTCTCGTGTCGGGCCCGCAATAGATTTGGAGCGGAGGCGAGGCCGCTCTGCGGCCTTAGAACAGGAACTTCAGGGCGAACTGAATCTGGCGGGCGGGGTACGCCTGGGTAATCACCCCATACGTGCCCTGGCTGCGGTTCGGATTCGGCGCGCGGAAGTTGGTCTTGTTGAGCAGGTTGAAGAACTCAGAGCGGAACTGAAGGCTTTTGCCTTCGCGGATGCGGAAGCTCTTCTGCAGGCTGCCATCGAACTGGAAGAAGCGGGGGCCGTAGACCGCGTTGCGGCCGGCGTTGCCGAAGGGCTGGCTGGCATCGGTCGGCACGGCGACGGTAGCCGGGTTCAACCATTTATTGGGCGAGCGCTGATCGGAGGGCATCAGGGGATCGCCGAGGACGTTGGGACGGTAGCTGATGGCGCCGCGCCAGTCAGGACCGATGTCGGAAACCTGGAAGCTCGCGGCCGGGGCATAGCGCAGGTTGATGGGCTCGCCGGAGGTCATCGTGTTGATGGCGCTGATCTGCCAGCCGCCGAGGAGGGATTCCGCGATGCCTGGCATGGAGGAGCCGAAGCGGTGGCCCTTTCCGAAGGGCAGTTCGTAGACCGCGGAAGTGGTGTTGTTGATCCGCTGATCGTAACCGGAAGGGCCTTTCTCCGCGGCCAGGTTGTAGAAGTTCTGCGGGCTGGAGGCGTTGCCGTTGCCCTGGTCTTCGAGCGCCTGGCCCACGTTGTCGATCGCTTTCGACCACGTGAACGAGTTCAGCAGGTAGAGGCCTTGCGCGTAGCGGCGCTCCACTTTGAACTGCATGGCGTTGTAGTTGGCGTAGCCCACCGGATCAGTCAATGTGATGCCGGCCCACCCCTGGATGGGGCGGCGCGAGGCGAGCGTGGCATTCTCGCCTGGGTTTTGCGGGCGCGCCTGATTGTAATCGGCGAAGAGGATCAGTTTCTCACTGCGGCTGCCGACATAGGCGAGATCGAAGACGAAGCCGGAGATCTCATGCTGCACGGAAAAGAACCAATTCTGGACATAGCCGGTGCGGGTGTCGCGCGGAATGTAGGAGATGTTGGCGACCGCGGGGTTGAACTTGTCCGGATCGGTGAGGCCGGTGGGGTAACCCATTTCCGTGGTGCGGAACGTGGCGTCGGTGGGGCGCTGGTTCACCACGGCGTTCACCACCTGCGGTCCGTTGATGGCCAGGAGGTTGCCGCCGCCGGAGCGATTGAAGTGAATATAGCTGATGCCGTAGCCGGAGCGGATGGCCGTCTTGGGATTCATGGCGTAAGCAAAGCCGATGCGCGGGGCGAAGTTGTTGCGATCAGGGTGCACCTGGGAACGGTCGTAGATGGAACCGTCTTTGGCGGGAATGAGAGCCTTAGCCGCGGGATCGAAGTTAGTCAGCTTGAGGTTCGCTTCCCACTGCGGCGTGAAGTACTCATAGCGGATGCCGAGGTTCAGCGTCAGCTTGTTGCTGACTTTTAAGTCGTCCTGAACGTACGCCATGTTACCGACCTGACGATACTGGGCGACGAAGAAGTTAGTGAGTGAATAGCGATTGCGGAAGCCGAACATGAAGTCGGCGAGGTTGTTGCCAGTGAAGTTGCCCGAATACTCGTCGAGACCGTAGAGCGGGTTCACATCCTGAACTTCGGTATGAACGCGCTGGTATTCGTAGCCGGCCTTGAGAGAGTGGCGGCCGAGAATCTTCGAGTAGTTCACGCGCGGATCGTAGACGAAGGGCCACTGCCATTGCGGGTTGGTGGACTGGCGGCCGAAGCCGCTGAAGCCCGAAACCGACTGGGCAGTAATGCCGCCGGTAAGGCGCGGATCTTCCGGCAAGCCAGTGATACCGAAGAGATCTTTCATACTGGGTCCGCCGAGGTAGGGCGGTTCCTTGCCAGCGTGGGTTTTGGAGAGGCCCATGCGGACTTCCAGGAGCGAAGAACTGTTAATGGTCCAGGTGCCGCCGAAGGCGAGTTGCTGATTCAGGACGCGGACGAAGCCGTTGCCAACTCCGCCCGCAAGAGTGGGAATGTCGGGGCTTTGAAATATGTTGGTCTTGCGGTGGTCGGCGCGGAGGAAGAGTGAGAGATTGGACTTCGGTTGGACGTCGATTTTGGCGTCCATCTTATCGGTGTTGTTGCGATCTTTGCGAAGGTAGTCGAAGATGTTGGGGTTGACGGCGGAGTTTGGCAGAGGGAGATTGTCCAGCATGTAGCGGGCGAACGACGTCATATCCTCGCGCGGGATGCCGGAATTTGCGGCATACGTCTTGCCGGTAAGAGGGTTCTTAATGGCGACGGGGAAGATACCGGCGCGCTGGCTGGCGCTGGGCAGCGTGGACGTGCTGAGGAAGGAAGTCCGCTCGCGGAACCCCTCGTAGTCGGCGAGGAAGAAGGCGCGATCCTTGACGATGGGGCCGCCGAGGACGAAGCCATACTGGTTACGGCGCAGCGTGGGTTTGACGTTGTTGCGAGGTTTGAAGAAGCCGACGGCATTGAGTTTGTCGTTACGCAGGAAGTCCCAGGCGGACCCGTGGAACCCGTTGCCTCCGGCCTTCATCGCAGCGTTAATCATGGCGCCGGATGTGCGGCCATATTCGGCGGACATGTTGTTGGTGACCACGCGGAATTCGGCGATGGCGTCAGGCGGCAGGTTGATCACCTGGTTGGAGAAGCCCTGATTCGAGGTGCCGTAGGCGTTGTTGTCCACACCGTCGAGGAGGAAGTTGTTGAACGTGCTGCGCTGGCCATTGACGTTGAAGGAGCCTTCGCGCGGCGGGTTGGCGACGGCGTAACTGGAACGGCGGACTCCCGTGGAAAGAAGCGCGAGGTCAGAGTAGTTGCGGCCGTTGAGAGGGAGTTCCACCACGGCGCGCTGGGCCACTACCTGGCCACGCTGGCTGCTGTCGGTTTCGACGGTCGAAACCGTGGCGGTGACATCGACGGTCTCACTCACCTGACCGACGGCGAGTTGGAGATCGACCCGCTGGCGGGCGGTGACGTTGACGGTGAAGTTCTCCGCCTTGGCGACAGAAAAGCCGGCTCGCTCGGCCGAAACGCGGTAACGGCCGGGCTTCACGTTTACGAACTCATAGTTGCCGTTTTCATCGGTGAGCTTGGATGAGGAAAGGTTGCTGTCGAGGTTGGTTAGGGTGACCTTGGCTTCGGCAATGGCGGCTTCGGAGCGATCCTTGACGACGCCGAGCACGGAGCCGGTTTCGAATTGGGCGAGAGCGGATAAAGCACTGAGAAGCAGCGCTACGATGAGTGGGATTTTGATCCTCATAATTGGTTGTGGCCAGCGTACCAAGCTGAGGTTTCAATGGGACTACGATTGGGTGTCAGGCGGGCGAAAGTGTGGTGGTGCAACGAGTGGGACCGGCATGAGGCCGATCCCACTTCGGCTGCTAGATAGAGCCAGCAGCAACACCCATGCTAATGGAGTCAGGGGCGATCAGGGGGAAGGAGTTATAGAGGTCCTCCAACAGCTTGTCACCGGCTACGGTAACTGTCCCATCGGCGGTAATTGTGACCGCGTTCCCATCGAAGTTAGTGTACGACCACGTCGGTTTTTCCTGGTAATCGCCGGCTTCCCGGCGTAGGATGATGGTTGCGATCTTCTCGCCCAGCCGGAGGCTGCGCGTGTTGTCGGTACGCCAGTGGACACCGCCCATGCTGCGGCCCATAGCGACGTTAGCCGCCAGCTTGTTCAGTTCGCCCTGTAGTGTCAGATCCGTTCCGGTGTAGGTGTTCATCGGATCGAGACCGCTGGCATTCGGCGCCCACAGATTCACCGGCTGGCGTGTAATGGGATGAATCGCGTTCTTGACGATATCGCTGAACAGGGCCTTCTCGTCGAACCAAGCTTTAAGGATGGTGACGCACGCGCCCGCAACCGTGGCATGGCCCGCGCCGTAAGCGGGATGGGCCGGGCTGCCGGCGGTGAAAGCAATGGGCAGCAAGTGGTTGCCGTGGCCGGCTACTACTCGCTTGCAGGCTTCCGTCTGGAAGGCGAGATTGGGCAGGCCGCATTTTACGCCGCGGTTTGCCTGGGCTTCCATCAGTCCGCCGTACACCTCCGGACGGAGGCGACGATAGACACCCCATTTCTGAAGCCAAACAACGCGCAGCGCGCGCGCCGCCACCTCCGAAACCTGCGCCAGCAAGTGAGGGCCTCCCAGTGTCCCGAAGGGCCGCTGGTGCTTGATAGCGCCGGTGGCCGTGTTATACGGGTTGCCGGGGGCCAGTGGCGCATTCCAGTTGGAGAGTAGAAGCGCGGCGTTGAAGTACGCCTGGTGGAGCGCGTCTTTGTTGACGAACCGAGCGAGGTCGCGCATGTTCCGGATGCGGCGCAGCCCGGCCGGTGTATAAGCGTCGCACTCGAAGTAAGCCTTATTGCGGCCGTAGTCGTTATCGCCGGGGTAGTCTGCATCGTCGGCGCCGTTGCCGGAGTTCTGGGCTTTCAGCCAGTCAGTCCAGTTGGTCAGATAGTCCTTGCCGGCAGCGTAAGGGAATTGCTGCTGCAGGATGATCTGAGTCCCGTAGGCAATGTCGTTCAAGAAAAACTGGCTGACCAATGGCCCCTTGTCCTCATCAGGTAGGTTGGCCCGGAAGAGATTCTGCAGCGTGAGGCTGTACTTGCCCGCGCTGGCGGGCAGGTCAGCACCAAGGTGAAACTCCGCGAGGGCATGACCATAAGCGATTCGGAGGTCAGTCAGCGCGGCCTCGACATCCGGGTCGCCAGCAATGAAAGTGTCGAACGACTTGTCCCGTAACAAAGCCATCCAGAAGAGTTCCGTCATTTCGGCGGCGTTGCCGAGAGAATGGACCGCAGGAGGCGGAGGCATGCGCATGTCAGCAGGGTTGGGGCCAAGATGTTCGTGCGCCCAGCCCGCCTGTGGATTGATCAATTTTGCCGCGCCGGGCGACTGTGGAACTTTGTCAAAGTCTCCACCGTTGACGGCGATATTGTGAAACGTAAGATAGGCCGCGGGATCAACGAATCCGGTAGCTGCATCGTGCTGAAGCGTCTTGTGAAAGTGGCCGAGTCCTGCGATGGGACCGAGTTCCAAAGGGTCGGCATTCGTCTCGAGAGGCATTGTGGGTAATTCCTTTGTCAGCGGGCTTAGAGTACGCCGGGCCTGATGAGTCATCCTGCGACTCCGGTTACTGTGGGAGTAACCTGCCGGTGCAGGACGTCTTTAGCTCGGCGCACACTCTACTAAGCGAGGATTGCGAAGGAATAAGGACAACGTCTGTTAGCGCGACGCTGTTTTGACCGGCGTTTTCAGTTCCTGCTCGACGAGGTCTTTCAGGAGCTCAAACTTGACACCGCCGTTGTAATGCCGGCCGTTCAGGAACAGCGTGGGTGTGCCTTCCACGCCGGCGCGCTCGCCGTCTTCCTGGTCGCGGGCGACGGCTTTTTTGATCTCGGGCGAATCCATGTCGGCGAGGAACCGCTTCTGGTCGATGCCGGCGGCAACGGCGAGCATGAGGATGGTGGGCCGGTCAATGCGCCCCTTGGCGGCAAACATCGCGTCGTGAAGAGGCCAGAACTTGCCTTGTTTGTGGGCGGCCAGAGCAGCAGCGGCAGCGACGGCGGCTTGTGAGTGGTTGTCGAGCGGGAACTGCTTGAAGATGAGCTTCACGTCGGCCGGGTAAGCGGCCATCAGTTGCTTCAATTGCGGAATCGCGGCGACACAGTAGGGGCACTGAAAATCGGAGAACTCGACGATGGTGATGCGCGCGCCGGCGGGGCCGGAAACGGGGGAACCGGCGGTGGGAATATCAACCTTGTCGCCGAGCACGCGGGTGTCGCGTTTGACGCCCTTAGGCCCGCCTTTGCCCGCACCCGGCGAGGCACCTTTTTCCGGCGCCGTCACAACGGGTTCCGGAGGGACGTTTAAGGCTGCCGTGCCCCCTGGAGACTACCTCGTTTCCATCGCTGACCCCGCAGCGCGGTACGTTGATCCCCAATTCGATCCCCAGCACTTCTGCCGGGTCCGACACATGAACACTTACCACGGCCGCTGGCGCCAATGAGATTGATGGGACGTCCCGGACTTCACCCGCCGTTGACTCTCGATCCAGGGATTGTCATCGGCGTGCAACGAGACGACGGTGCATTTTACCGGATGCGGCCCGTAGCCAGGACCGCATCGGGGCAGGACTTTCAGACATCAGTTCCCCCCAAGACCCCTCTCCGGCTGTGGGTGTTCAGCCGGACGCTTAGCGTGACGAGTTCGGAGGGCCGCCGTCTCGCCAGCCAAGGCGAAGCCATCCCATTTGAGGCGGTTGAAGGACAAGATACACACATCGACTTAGGTGTTCTAGATAAGTAATTCACCGTCCAACCGATTGGCACTCGCGGTGCTAGGAAAGCGGCAGGAGATCGATGTATGTTAGTGAAATTGGGGCATTGTTTCGAATTGGTACTCGCTGCGAGTGGGGTGATTAGGACACACCAGCGGGTCAGGGTGTACCACTGGGCGGCTGGAGTAACTCTGCTGGCGACTACGCTGGCGGGGGCACAGACGCAGCTTCCACTGGTGAGTTCTGGAGGAGTTGTGAATGCCGCCTCTTACGCCCAGCCGATTGCACCGCGATCGATCGTTTCCATCTTCGGGTCAAATCTCGCTTCGGTAACTCAATCAGCCGAGACAACGCCACTGCCTTTTGAGATTGCCGGAACTTCAGTAACTTGGAATGGAATCAAAGCGCCCCTGTTTTTCGTTTCTCCCTCACAGATCAACCTGCAAGTGCCCTCCTCTCTGGAAGGAATTCTCGATCCGTCGCAAACAACCTTTACAAACGCTGCTGTGGTGGTAACTACGAGTTCCGGCAGCAGTGCCTCAGTGCAGGTGCCGCTATACGATGAGAGTCCTTCCGTTTTTAGCGTGGACGGTAGTGGATGCGGGCGAGCGGCCGCATTGAATGTTGCCACCGACGGCAGCGTCACATTGAACTCGCCGGAGAATAGCGCCGCACCGGGCGACATCATTAGCCTGTTTGGGACCGGTCTGGGACAAATCTGGAATCCTCCTCCGGACGGTACACCTGCGTCCATCCAAAACTTCAAGGGTGGTGTTGGAGCTTGGATAGACGGCGAGTCTGCGTACACTCTGTATGCTGGCCCAGCACCGTCTTTAGTGGGGGTGGACCAAGTAAATGTGCTGATTCCGAGTAATGCGCGCGAGGGCTGCTCCGTGCCGGTCACCCTTATTCAGAGTCCGCAATTGACGGTAAGCATTCATTCAGGCCGCGGGCAGTGCACCGACCCACCGCTTGCAACGTTCGGCCAAGCAATTCTAGCGAAGACAATCAGCACGGGCACAGCCAGTGACGGAGAGGCCGATTCCTTCACTGCCGTCCTCTCCGAAGCGCCAGGGCTGCAGCAGGCTCCCCCACTTCAGTTGGGAGTATTCGGCTTAGGGTGGGGGAATTCTTACTTGACGGTTGTATCCCGGTCGTGCAATGTGTCGGGTTACACCAATCCATCCGCCGGCACCGTCGCTGTTTTCTCACAGAAGACCGGAAGCTCGCAGGCGGTTCAGCCCAGCGGACCGCCGGACGGCGTGACCTATCAACAGACGTTGCCAACTGGCTTCGTTGGCACCGGCTCTTACACAATCTCCGGCGAGGGAAGTCCCCTGTCATTTCGTGGAGACGTAGTCATACCGGCACCGATTACCTTACAAAGCACCTTCCCGCCAGGAGCAGGCGTTCCAGGGGACCAACCGCTCACTATTACCTGGGCCGGGGGACAACCCGGAACGAAGGTGACAGTGACCGTTACGGCCTTGAGAGGTGTTGCTAATCAATATCAGATTGCTTCCGGCGACGGGAGCAAGGGTTCGCTCACATTCCCCTGTACTCGCAGCAACGGATTTTGCTATTTCGGAATCGTCAGTTCCCCGAAAGGCCAGATTACTGTGGAGTATTCTTCCGCGGCACCAACCACTATTCTGTTGCCGGAGGCTAGCGGGCAACTGCAGGCGAATTGGATGTATCGCTGGGTCTTCGGCGGCTTGACGCTGGTTTCGGGCCCGCAATAGATTGACGAGTTGTTAGTGGAGCGCGGCGGTTTTTACGGGCGCTTTCAATTCCTGTTCGATGAGGTCTTTGAGGAGTTCGAACCGGACGGCGCCGTTGTAATGCCGGCCGTTTAGGAACAGCGTGGGTGTGCCTTCCACGCCGGCGCGCTCGCCGTCTTCCTGGTCGCGGGCGACGGCTTTTTTGATCTCGGGCGAATCCATGTCGGCGAGGAACCGCTTCTGGTCGATGCCGGCGGCAACGGCGAGCATGAGGATGGTGGGCCGGTCAATGCGCCCCTTGGCGGCAAACATCGCGTCGTGAAGAGGCCAGAACTTGCCTTGTTTGTGGGCGGCCAGAGCAGCAGCGGCAGCGACGGCGGCTTGTGAGTGGTTGTCGAGCGGGAACTGCTTGAAGATGAGCTTCACGTCGGCCGGGTAAGCGGCCATCAGTTGCTTCAATTGCGGAATCGCGGCGACACAGTAGGGGCACTGAAAATCGGAGAACTCGACGATGGTGATGCGCGCGCCGGCGGGGCCGGAAACGGGGGAACCGGCGGTGGGAATATCAACCTTGTCGCCGAGCACGCGGGTGTCGCGTTTGACGCCCTGCCCGGGCTTGGACGCTTTCATCGCGGCAAGCGCCTGCTCGCCGGTCATCCCCTTGTGCAGACTTTCCACCAGCACCGCGGACATGCCACGGCTGAATGCGCAGTTTGGATCCTTGATGCGGCATTCGGCGAGTTTCATACCACAGCCGCAGGAGCAATCACTGTCGCGCAGGAGTTTCAGCGCGGTGGCTTTCTGAGCCGGCGTGAGAGCACTGAGATCGACGGATGGCAGGGCATCCACCGTCTTCCAATCCTGGGCGAACAGGCAAACCGCTATGGCGAGAACGACGAGGATGCGGCGCTTCATTCCTCTTATTGTAGGGCAAGGTCGAGGTCCTTGAAGTCCCTGCGGGACTGGGAAGGCAGGAGACAGGAGACGGTTATCACTTCTATGATCTTGCTCTAAGAAGCTACTCACCCATTACCTTGATGATGAGGCGTTTTGGACGCTGGCCGTCGAATTCGGCGTAATAGACTTCCTGCCACGGGCCGAGATCGAGTTTGCCCGCAGTAACCGGAACGATCACCTGGTGGTGAACAAGCAGGCTCTTCAGGTGCGAATCGCCATTGGTTTCGCCGGTGTGATGGTGCTGGTAATCCATGCGGAAGGGCGCCAGCTTTTCCAGCCACGCATCGATGTCCTGGAGCAGGCCGTCCTCAGCGTCGTTTACCCAGACTCCGGCGGTGATGTGCATGGCGGAGACGAGGATCATGCCCTCCTGAATGCCGCTTTTATCGAGGGCGGCGCGCACTTCGGCGGTGATGTTGACGTATTGGCGGTGTTGCTGAGTGCGAAAGGTGAGGTACTCGGTGTGGGCCTTCATAGAGCGAGGATATACTGCGGGAATGGACAAAAAGGAATTGATTGAGACAATCCGGTTGTCAGTGGAAGGGGAGGCTTGGCACGGGCCGTCGGTGAAGGAGGTTCTGGAAGGAGTGACCGCAGAAGCGGCCGCGTGGAAGCCGCCGGCCGGGCTGCACTCGATTGCGGAACTCACGCTGCATATCACGGCATGGATGGAGGAGATTGTAGAGCGGCTGGAAGGGCGGCACCATAAAGAACCGCCACGTGGGAATTTCCCGCAAGCGACGGCGGATTGGGATGTCATCCGGGGCTTGCCGGGCGAAGCGCTGGCGCGCCTGCTGGACACGCTGGAGGCTTTTCCGGAAAGGCGCCTCTCCGAGCAGGCTCAGCCGGGATTCAGCTTTGCCGGATTGCTGAGCGGAGCGGCTCAACACAACGTCTACCACGCCGGGCAAATTGCTTTGCTGAAAAAACTGGCCTAAACCGCCGCGGCCGGTTAGGAAAAAAATTGGTACAGGCACGAGTTTCCTCCCTTGAGAAGTTCTGTATTTTCAGTAGCCTACAGGGGTCGGAAAGTCATGCCAGCCCCATTTTTCGGTTAGCCTCGGGCTCTGGTGACAGCTTTCTTCCAGCCGTCGAAGAGAGTCTCTTTTTGATCGATAGACATTTTGGGCTCGAAGACACGATCGGCTTTCCAGAAGGTCTCCAGTTCAGCTTCGTTTTGCCAGTAGCCGGTGGCGAGCCCGGCTAGATACGCTGCGCCTAAAGCCGTTGTCTCGATGTCGGCGGGGCGGACGAGGGGACAGCCTAAGATGTCGGCTTGGAATTGCATGAGGAAGTTATTCGCAGACGCCCCTCCGTCTACTCGCAGTTCCTTTAGTTTCTCGCCGCTGTCGGCTTGCATGGCATCTACCAGCTCTCTGGTTTGGTAGGCGATGCTTTCGAGGACCGCTCGGACGATGTGGGCGCGGCCGGTTCCCAACGTCATACCGGATACCATGGCGCGGGCGGCGGAGTCCCAGTGGGGGGCTCCGAGACCGACGAAGGCGGGGACGAAGTAGACTCCTCCGGTGTTCTCCACGGATTCGGCGATGGGCTCGCTGTCGGGGGCCGTTGCGATGAGGCCCGCCTTATCACGGAGCCATTGGACGGCGGCTCCGGCGACGAAGACACTGCCTTCCATGGCGAATTGGCCGTTGGCGTCAAGAGACGCGGCGCGAGTGGTGATGAGACGGTTGGTGGAACGAGGCGCCTTACTTCCGGTGTGGAGGAGGGCGAAACAGCCGGTTCCGTAGGTGTTCTTGGAGAGGCCAGAGCGGAAGCAGGCTTGGCCGAAAAGGGCGGCTTGCTGGTCTCCGGCGATTCCAGCGATGGGGATCTCGGCTCCGAGAATATCTCCGGAGGTGACGCCGACGACTGCGCTGCTGGGGACGATGCGGGGGAGCATGGCGCGGGGGATGTCGAAGATGTCGAGGAGATCACTGTCCCATGCGCCGGTGTCGAGGTTCATGAGCATCGTGCGGGAGGCGTTGGAGAAGTCGGTGACGTGGGCGGCTCCGGCGGTGAGTTTCCAGATGAGCCAGGTGTCAACGGTGCCGAAGAGGAGATCGCCCGCGGCGGCGCGGGCGCGGGACCCGGGCACGTGATCGAGGATCCATTGCAGTTTGCTGCCGGAGAAGTAGGCGTCCACGACCAGGCCGGTTTTCTGAGTGATACCGGGGCCGGCGGGCGAGGCGGCGAGTTTGGCGCACGCATCGGCGGTGCGGCGGCATTGCCAGACGATGGCGGGCGCGATGGGCTGGCCGGTGGCGCGGTCCCAAACGATGGTGGTCTCGCGCTGGTTGGTAATGCCGATGCCGGCGATGGCGGAGGGGGGTACGGCGGCGCGTTCAATGGTGCGGTGGGCGGCGAGGAGTTGTGCGTTCCAGATGCCTTCGGCGTCCTGCTCTACCCAGCCGGGGTGGGGGAGGGTGGTTTCGAGCGGACTGGACTCCATGGCGAGGCGTTCGCCGGCTTTATTGTAAAGAACCGCGCGGGCGCTGGTAGTTCCTTCATCAAGAGACAGGATATATTGCACTCCGGCATTTTATAATGGATTGCATATGTTCTTCCGCCGCCAGAAAGTAAAAATCGACACGTTCGAAGATCGCCTGCAGAGCGTGCAGCAGGCCGGGTTCGCGGTAACGCGCGACGGAGGGGGCCGCCCAAAGGTGACGCGGAACGGGTTTGCCGCGGTGGTGGAAGAGACGGAAGGCGGGAAAGCAGCCTTGTTGCACACGGGGCTGAGCATGGGAAGCGAGGTCGGATTGTTGACCGATCTTGGCTATCAGAAGGTGTTTGAAACTCCGGGCGGGGTGAGGGAGGCGGCGACGGCGCCACAGCTGCATATGCTGCACGACTTCACGGAAGATCTACGCGAGGCGCTGGGGATGACGAGCCTGTATAACGAGGGGTTGGGAACAACCAATGAGCGCCACGTCTACGACCGTGTTGTGAACCGCGACAAAGGCGTGCCGCAGCGCCCGTGGGAGAGATAGC
The DNA here is from genome assembly GCA_039934475.1 of Bryobacteraceae bacterium. Taxonomy (GTDB): domain Bacteria; phylum Acidobacteriota; class Terriglobia; order Bryobacterales; family Bryobacteraceae; genus JBDTMC01. The sequence continues at coordinate 12,587 of JBDTMC010000041.1, forward strand.
CGGTTTGTTTCTACTCCGCCGCGACCGCAACTGTGCGGCGCGGCGTCGCGCGCAGGTTGAACTTGTCCATACGATAAATTAGCGTCTTGCGCGTGAGGCCGAGGTAGCGCGCGGCACGGGTCTGATTGCCGTTGAAGCGTTCGAGGGAGCGCATGAGAAGTTCCCGCTCCACGGCTTCGAGGCTGATGCCGTCGGCGGGCAGTTCCAGGCGCAGGGTTTCGATAGCCGAGGCATCCTGGTTCATCTGCTCCGGAAGATCTTCCACACTGAGCTGATTGCCGGAGGCGATGACGGTAAGGCGCTCGACGAGGATTTCCAACTCATCCACATTCCCGGGCCAGTGCCAGCGGCGGAGGCGCGCCAGGAGGGGTTCGCCGATGGTAATCCCGGATTTGGCGTGACGTTCAGACGAGGCGGTGAGGAAGCGACTGACCAGTTCCGGGAGATCCTGCAAGCGATCACGGAGAGGCGGCAGTTCAATCTGAACGGCGGCGAGGCGGAAGTAGAGGTCGCGGCGGAACTGGCGGGCATCCATGGCCTGGGCGAGATTGAGGCCAGTGGCGACGATGACGCGGACGGAGGGGTCTTCGAGAATCCGTAGCAGGGCGCCTTGGGCGGGGGCGTCCAGGTCGGCCACTTCGTCAATATATAGCGTCAGGTCGCGATCAGACGCGAGGGAATCCAGTTCGTCCGAGGATGGCGCTTCTAGGGCGAGAAACCGCTCGCGGCCGCTAGCGTTATGAATGGCGCGGGCGAGGGTCAGCTTTTCGGTTCCGGCCTCACCGCGAATGAGGATGGGGGAATGCGAGGACGCGGCGCGGGCGGCCACATCGAGCGCGTGGAGGAGGGAAGGCGAACTTCCAGCGAGGGCTTCGAAGCCGGCGCGGCGGTTGAGCGTCTCGCGAACCTGCCTGGTGGCGGCGTTGTTTTCGTGATGGCGGAGGGCTGCTTTGAGGGCAATGGCGAGGCGGCCGAAGGGGGCGGGCCAACCAATGTAATCCCAGGCGCCGGACCGCATCACCTGGACGGCGGTATCCACCGATGGGGCGGTGTCGATGAAGATGAGCGGAGCCTGTTGAGGACCACCGGCGGCGGGGAGAGCGGGAAGCGTGCCGCCATTGTGGACGAGGAGAGTGACTGTGTCGGGTCCCGGTTCGCCATTAAGGGCGCTATCGAGTTCTACGCCAGCAGGGCGAAGTTCCTGTTCGAGCTGGGCAAATAGCTGAGAGCCGGCGCCGGTTACGGTGACGCGGCGAGTATCACGTGAATTTGGGAGGGAAGCTGCCAAAACTCCAGTAGCTAGCATTAATAATCATTCTCCTTGAATCAAGGATAAATTCAACAGTAAAGATCGGACAAGTAGATAGTTTGGAACGCAGACTTCGATAAACTCGATGGATGGACGCTCACCATGGAATGGATTAACTACCATCACCTCCTTTACTTCTGGAGAGTGGCGAAGCTGGGGAGCATCGCCCGGGCAAGCGCGGAACTGCGTCTGGCGCAGCCTACGATCAGCGGACAGATCCGTTCGCTGGAAGACTCATTGGGGGAAAAGCTGTTCCGCAAATCGGGCAGAAACCTTGTCCTGACCGAATTCGGGCAACTGGTTTACGGCTATGCGGAGAGCATCTTTGCGATTGGGCGCGAGTTGATGGATGTGCTGGAGGGGAAGCCGGCCGGGGGTGTTTTACGGCTGTCGGTAGGGATCGCCGATGTGCTGCCGAAACAGGTGGCGCACCGGCTGCTGGAACCGGCGCTCTCCTTGGGACAACCGATCCAGTTGATCTGTCATGAAGACAAGCCGGAGCGCCTGCTGAGCGAATTGGAGAAACGCGGACTGGACCTGCTGTTGACGGATACGCCGATGCCTAACGACAGTCCGGTGCGGGCGTTCAACCATCTGCTGGGGACATCGGGAACGTCGTTTCTGGCGGCGCCGGCGCTGGCGGCGAAGTACCGTCGCGGTTTTCCTCATTCGCTGGACGGCGCACCGTTCCTGCTACCGCTGCAAGGGACGGCGCAGCGGGCGGCCCTGGACCGCTGGTTTGAGAGCCTCAACATCCGGCCGCGGATTGCCGGTGAGTTTCAGGACAATGCGTTGATCCAGGTATTTGGCCAGCATGCGGCAGGAGTCTTTCCAGTGTCGCGCATTATTGAGCAGGCGGTGCGGGAGGACTACAAAGTGGCGTTAGTGGGACGGGAGAAGGCGCTGACAGAGCGGTTCTACGCGATTTCCGCTGAGCGCAGGCTGAAGCATCCGGCGGTGGCGGCGATCTGCGAAACGGCACGGACGTGGCTGTTTGAGTAGGGCAATCGGAGGCCTAAGCGCTCAGCCAGTGGCAGAAGTACGCTCCCTCACGGTCGCGGCTTCCGTAACTCACGCTACCGAAGTATCTCAACCCGTCTGGAACCATCCACGCAGCCCCGCCGGGCGCTATTCAGTACGCAACGCCGTAAGAGGGTCGATGGACGCGGCCCGCAGCGCGGGGATGATGGCGGCGAAGAAGGCGCAGAACGCCAACGCAACCGCGGCCAGGGAAAGCGCTAGTGGATCCCAGCCGTTCACGCCAAAGAGTTGTGACGCGAGCAGGCGACCGGCCCCCACGGACAGTGGGAGCCCGAGAAGCAGTCCGATGGCCACCATACGAAATGCGCCGTTGAGGATGAGGCGGAGTACGCCTTGGCGATCCGCGCCGAGGGCCATGCGGATGCCGATTTCGCTAGTTCTTTGCACGACCGTGTAGGCGGTGACGCCATACAACCCGACGGCCGCCAGTAGGAGCGCCACGGCGCCGAACAATCCGGCGAGGCTGGCGACGACGCGCTGCTGGTCGAAGACCAAGGCAACCTGGTCTTTCATCGACCGTACGCTGACGACGGTGAGATTGGAATCAACTTCGGCGAAGGCTTTACGCAGAACCGGCTCCAGTTCACCGGGCGGGAGGTGGGAACGGAGCATCGCGGAGCCGATGAAATGGGATCGCGATTCGATCTTGCGGAACAGTTCGTCGTCATAGTGCGTGAATTGGGCCAAAGGGACGAAGAACATCGGGCGCGCGGGGCGAGTCGGCTCAGTGTATTTGGCATTGCGAACAATGCCGGCGATGCGATATTTGCGGGAGTTCGCCGGCAGGTCGATGCCGAAATGCTGGTCCATCGGGTCTTCGTTGCCCTTGAAGAAACGCTTCACGAACGCTTCATTCACCACGGCGATATTCTCAGTGGTGGCGGTGTCGGATTCCAGAATGCTACGGCCGCGCAGCACGGGTTGGCCGACTGTTTCAAAGAATCCCGCACTGACACGGTCCCAAGACGCACTCGATTCGGAATTCATCTGAGCGGGCGGATGTCCGTCTACGAAGATCAACTCGCCCCAGTTATCAGTCAGCGGCGCGTACATGGCGAGTGCGGCGCGCTCGACACCAGGAATTCGGGAGAGGCGCCCCTGGAGGGCGCGGTTCATTGCGGCGAGCTTCTCCTGCGAATAGGACGAGGGCGCCGGGTTCAAGCTTACGGTGATAAGTCCATCGGTGCGGAAGCCGAAGTCCTGCCGTTCCAGATTCCCCAGACTGCGAGTCAACATCACGGCCCCAGCCACCAAGACGATGGAGATGGAGGCTTGCAGCACAAGCAGCGCCTTGCGAGGCAGCGTGGAGTGGTCGCTGGTGCTACGGTTGGCGCCGCGGAGCGCTTCCACGGGGTCGCGGCGGGTGGCCAGCCAGGCGGGCGCCGCGCCGAAAATCACTCCGGTAAGCACTGCCAAGCCGAACGAAAAGGCGAGCACCGGAAGGGATGGAGTGGTGCTGAAGGGCAAGTACGTGGCACCGCGGAACGCCAGCGAGAGGATGGTCTTCTCCGCGGCATAAGCGACCAGAAGGCCGGTAGCGGCGCCGGCTAGAGCCAGCAGAACACTCTCAGCCAGGGCTTGCGAAACGAGCCGCGCCCGCGAAGCGCCGACTGCGAGACGAATGGAAGTCTGGACGCGACGGGCCATGCCGCGCGCCATGAGCAGGTTGGCGACGTTGGCGCATGCGATGAGGAGCACCATGCCGCACACGGCAAGCAGGATCTGGAGGCTGCGTCCATAGTCCTCACGCATCTCTTCCACGCCGTTTCCCGCCGACACCACTGCGATGTTTTGTTTAGGAAGCATGCGAATGATGTCGGCCATCCAAACGGAGGGGTAACCGCTCTCATGCTCGATCCACTGGCGGAGAACCGTGGTGAGCCGAGGTCCCAGCCCGTCAACGTTGGCGTTAGGCTTCAACCTGCCGATGGCGCGGAGCCATGCCGAGACGGATTGGCGGAGAAGGGACTCCTGTCCATTGATGAGCGGCTCCTGCTGCAGAGGAATCCAGATGTCGGGCGGATTGCTGCGCAGCGTGTCGCCATAGAAGCCGGGCGGGGCGATACCGACGACGGTGAAGGGCTTCCCCTGAATCATCACCACGTTGCCTATGGCCGAAGTGTCGGCGCCCCATTCCACCTGCCAGGCACGGTAGCTGAGCACGATTACCGGCGTAGCCGAAGCTGTGTCGTCGGCGACGGCCAAAACGCGTCCGGCGAAGGGGCGAATGCCGAAGACGGAGAAGTAGTTTCCGGTGACGTATTCAGCGCGAAGGGGCTTGGCGATCTCATCGATCTGGGGGCGCTGGACGCTAAGGCGATTACTGCCCGCCTGGAAAGCGGCGATTTCTTCAAATTCGGGTGCGGCGGCGCGGAGGCGTTCGAATAACGGATAGGAATACATGCCCCAGTTGTCCTGGGGTCCGCCTTCGACACAACAATCATGGCCGTTGCCGATGCGGTACAGGCTGGCGGGATTCGTGACAGGGAGCGAACGCAACATCACGTCGTGCATCAGGGAGAAGATGGCGGTGGTGCCGCCGATGCCGATGGCTAGGGTCGCTACGGCAGTGACCGTGAAGATAGGCGAGCGGCGGAACTGGCGGACGGCGTAGGCAAGATCTCCAAACAGATTCACGATGGGGCCCTCTTAAGGGCTAATACGCCGGAACGGGCCGAGAGTTTCATGAATGTTGGTGATGAGTGGAATTTCGCTCCGAGGCCCATTGGGGAGTGGGATCTCTTGTGCAGGCCACCAGCTGTCATGATCGCGACGGCGAGAGCCCGCTAAACGCCGGGTGGGCCGGTGAATGTGTTGAGAGACTGTTTAGCTTCGTGATAGCATTCCAACGTCTAGGAGCCTGTCCGAGAAATCCGCAATTAAGCGGGATCGAATAGAACGAAAGCGGGCCATAATGTTTTATGGCAAAGAGCTACCGAGCCTACCTGCCCGAACAAGACCTATTGCTACCGCCGAGTCTGCGTGAATGGCTGCCCGAAGAACACTTGGTGTACTTCGTCAGCGACGTGGTGGATGAGTTGGATCTGTCGGCGATGCACGCCGTCTACGGGGAGGAGAAGCGCGGCCAGCCGCCGTACGATCCGCGATTGATGACAAAGCTGTTGGTTTACGGATACTGTACCGGAGTATTCAGTTCCCGCCGGATACAGAAGCGGTTGCAGGAAGACATCCCGTTCAAAGTACTGGCGGCCGGCAACGAGCCGGACTTCCGAACGATCTCGGATTTTCGCAAGCTGCACATCCAGGCGTTGCAGGGTCTGTTTGAGCAGGTTCTGGCGATGGCGCTGGAAGTGGGCGCAGTGAAAGTGGGGCGGGTATCGCTGGATGGGACGAAGGTAAAAGCCAACGCCAGCAAGCACAAGGCGATGAGCTACGGACGGATGAAGGAGAAGCAACAGCAACTGCAGGAGGAGGTAAAGGAGTTGCTGGCACAAGCCGAGGCTGCCGATGAGGAGGAGGACCGCCGTCACGGCAACAGGCGTGGCGACGAACTGCCGGAAGAATTGCGGCGGCGGGAAAGCCGGCTGGCGAAGATCAAAGCGGCGAAGAAAGCGCTGGCGCAGCGAGCGCGGCAAACAGCAGCGGCGGAAGGCAAGGCGGCCGAGGAGGCCAAACGGGCCAAGCCGGACGACAAAGACCAATACAATTTCACCGATCCGGACTCGCGCATTATGAAGAACCCGGACGGGTTTGTGCAGGCCTACAATGCACAAGCGGCCGTGGAGCCGGAGATGCTTTTGATCGTCGGGCAGTCGGTGACGGAAGCGAGCAATGACAAACAGCAACTGGAGCCGATGGTGGAAGCCATCGAGCAACAGTCTGGGCAGCGGCCGGATGCGCTATTGGCCGATAACGGATATTGCTCGGATGAAAATCTGGCGTTTCTGGAATCAGCGGCTCAGCCGGAACGAAAGATCGAGGGCTTTATCGCCACCGGGAAACAGAAGCATGGGGAGCATCGATTGCCATGCCCGCGGGGACCGCTACCGAAGGGAGCGACGCGGGTGGAGAAGATGAAGCGAAAACTGAAGACGAAGGTGGGTAAGGCGATCTATGCGGCGCGCAAGTGTGTAGTCGAACCGGTGTTTGGACAGATCAAACAGGCACGTGGATTTCGCCAATTCTTGCTACGCGGAAAAGACAAAGTGAAAGGCGAGTGGGCGCTGGTATGCCTGACGCACAATATTCTCCGGCTCTATGCTGGCCAGCAGCCCCGGTGAAGGGCTTTGCCCGAGGATTTTCGCTCAAAATCGCGGCCACAGTCGCTCTCAAAGCGAAAAGGCCGTCCTGACGGCTCAGATCGACCCGACTGCTGAAAATTCGTGCTACGAAGAGAGTTACTCTCCAGAAAATTATAAGTGCCGCGGCCCGCAATTCTCGGACAGGCTCCTAGCGAAGGCGCTATGCTGACGGTGCCGCGCAAGCCCTCGCTAAGATCAGAGGAGAGTTTATGACACGGGTTCTGCTGTTAGGCTACGATCCAGAGTTCGTGGATTTTTCCGACCCTGCTTTGCCTCCAGGTATGACCGCTGAGAAGGTTCACGCTGGTATCGCTGTAGCGATGAAGCAGTTCGCTGAACGCGGATGGGACGGCGATGTTTGTTTGATCCGGCCTGATGAAACCGCTGGCCCGGCAGTGGAGCGTCAGTTAGCTTCGAAGAGCTGCGATTGCGTGGTAATCGGAGGCGGCGTGCGCCTGCCGGCCCGGGGCCTTCAATTGTTCGAAGCCATCATCAACGCTGTTCATAAAGCTGCTCCAGGCGCGGCGATTGCCTTCAACACACGGCCCGATGACACCGCCGATGCTGCCGCCCGATGGTTGGCGGCTGGAGGCCGGTCATCGTAGTGAAGAGAGCAGCACCGCGATTGCTCGATTTATTCCATTAAGGACAGATGTCTCGATGCCCATGAAGGAAGTCAGTTCACAACGATAGCCCCAACTGATCAACAACCCTGACATAAAATGCAAGCGGGGCTAGCTCTATCAAGAGCCATGGGACGGTCGGTTCTGACCCATTAGCCACTTCCAACAGTTTGTCAATCACGTTCTTGATTCGACCACCTTGCAGGGTTGTTGTGTCTCAATCGGCACTCTCACGTCAGCTCTCCCTCTCATCTATGACCGCACACCGCGCTTATGCGAGATCGGCCTCCTTGAATTTCCGCCTTGGACGGGTCGGAACCCCAGTTGTGGGGCCTCGCCCGTAGTGTCAACGGCAACGATGCCTCCACTTATCGATGGATTGTCGTTGCGCCTCGTGTTCCGCATGGGCCATTTTATGCGTTCGATGGCCCGTCCTCTCCGCAATCCACCCACCAGCGCTTATTCGGTTCAGGGCGTCGGTGATCCCCTATCAAACTGGCCTGCAGGCCGGAGTCTCCTCGCTGGCAAAAGGCCGCGCTATAGTCAAAGAGTTCTCGCGTGATCTTTCTTCAACAGGTTTCGAAGGTCTATCATCTCTATCGTCGGCCGGCGGACAGGCTGCGGGAGGCACTTCCTTTTGGCGGGGCGCGGCATTCTGAATTCTGGGCATTGAAGGATGTCAGCCTGCAGGTGGAACCGGGGGAAGTGCTGGGCGTTGTGGGTCCTAACGGTTCCGGCAAAAGCACACTCCTCCAAGTAGTGGCGGGGATTCTGCAGCCTACCAGCGGGGTGGTTCGGACTGAAGGGCGGATCGCGGCACTGCTGGAACTGGGCGCTGGCTTCAACACGGAGTTCACGGGCCGCGAGAATGTCTTCCTGAACGGCGAGATCATGGGGCTGTCGCGCAAAGAAGTGGAGCGCGCGTTCCCGCACATCGCCGCCTTTGCCGAGATCGGCGAATTCATGGATCGTCCGGTGAAGGAGTATTCCACGGGCATGTATGTGCGGCTCGCCTTCGCCACGGCGATCCACGTGGAGCCCGAGATTCTTATCGTCGATGAGGCGTTGTCAGTGGGCGATGCCATCTTCGCGAGCCGTTGTATTCAGAAGTTCGACGAGCTGAAACGGCGCGGCGTGACGGTGTTGTTCGTCTCTCACGATCTGGGTCTGGTGAAGCGGTTGTCTCACCGCGCGATTCTGATGCTGCACGGGCGGGTAGAGGCGGAGGGCACTCCGAACGACGTTGTAAATCGGTATGTGGGTCTGGTGTTGGACCAGCAAAGGCTGGAACGCGACGCCGATATGGAACAGACTAGCCGCTCCACCGGCTTCCGGCATGGCGATGGCGTGAGCCGGATCCAGGACATTATTCTGCTGAATTCGGAAGGGCATCCGAACGCCGCGATCCGCGGGGGCGAGATGGTGACCGTTCGTGTGAGGGCCCATTTTTATCAGGACTGCGACAACCCGGTGGTGGGTTTGCTGATTCGTAACCGTCTGGGGATGGACGTCTACGGCACCAATACGCGTATTGAAGAACGCGAGTTGGGACGTCTGCTGGCGGGCGAGGACCTGGAAGTGGACTTCACCTTCGATTGCCCGCTGACGCGCCATGAATATACACTGACGGTTGCTACGCAGCATTGGGATGGAAGCAGCCAGGACTGGCTGAACGATGCGCTGGCTTTTCGCGTTGTGGAAGCGAAGGACCTGGCAGGCGTGGTGGATTTGAAGTCACGCGTTCAATGGCGAAAGTGCCGGAGTAATCAACATGAGAATCCCTGAAATTCAGCAGGCTCTGCGAGACGCGGGCCTGGAAGCTTGGCTGTTCTTCGATCATCATCATCGCGACCCGCTGGCTTACAAGGTGCTTCAGTTCAGCGTGGCTCACACGCCGACGCGGCGCTGGTATTACCTTGTGCCGGCCGAAGGCGAGCCGGTGAAACTGGTGCACAAGATTGAGAGCGGCATGCTTGACGCTCTGCCGGGCACGAAGATCGCTTACGCCGGTTGGAATGAATTGATGGCGGCGCTGGGGAATCTGCTGGCGGGGCGCAAGCAGGTGGCGATGCAGTACTCGGCGAACTGCGCGGTTCCTTACGTCGCCATGGTGGATGCGGGCACGGTAGAGTTGATCCGGAGTTTCGGCGTCGAAGTGGTAGGATCCGCCAACCTGGTGCAGTACTTCGAAGCGCGGTGGAATCAGCAGAAATTGGATTCGCACCTGGAAGCGGGGCGACGGGTAGACGAGGTGTTGAAACACGCGTTCGCCTACATCGCCGAATGCCAGCGCGCCAACCGCTTTGTGGATGAATTCGATGTGAACGTGTTTGTCCGGCAGGGCTTTGAGGCAGCCGGTATGACTACGGATCACGGCCCGATTGTGGGGGTAAACGCGCACGCCTCAGATCCGCACTACGAGCCATCGCCGGAAAGGGCGTGGCCCATCCGCCCGGGCGATTGGGTGCTCATCGATTTGTGGGCCAAGCTGACGCAACCGGGCAGTGTGTACTACGACATTACGTGGACAGGATATTGCGGCACGGCGGTGCCGGACGCACACCAGAGGGTGTTTGAAGTGGTGAGCGGCGCACGGGACGCGGCGGTGGCGAAGGTAATCTCCGCGACTGCGGCGAAGGAGACGCTGCACGGCTTCGATGTGGACGATGCGGCCCGGGGCTATATCCGCGAAGCCGGCTTCGGTGATTACTTCTTCCATCGCACGGGCCATTCCATAGGCGAAGAAGTGCATGGCTCCGGGGCGCACATGGACAACCTCGAAACGCACGACGACCGGTTGGTGATTCCCTGGACGTGCTTCTCAGTGGAGCCTGGAGTATATTTGCCGGAGTTTGGCGTGCGATCTGAGGTAAACATGTTCGTCGGTGAGGACGGCGCGCGTGTGACGGGTGCGGTGCAGGCGAAGCCGGTTCTGATCGGATGATCAGCCGGAGGGACACCCTGGCCTTGCTGTGCGGTGCGCCGCTGGCGGCCGCGGTGACTAACTGGAGTCACGACCAACAGGGTGCGCGCTTTGAATTGACCGACGGCAGCGGCGAGATTCATTGGATCAGCGCGTCGTCGTTCCGCGTGGTGCGCCGCTGGCCGGATTCCGCTCCGCATACCAGATCGTCCGAGCACTCAGTGGACTTCACAGCCACCGACGCGGGCGAACATGTACTGCTGACGACGAAGTATCTTTCAGTGCGGATCTCGAAGGCATCGTTTCGGCTGAAGGTGGAAACGACAGCAGGCGACGAAGTACTTTTGCAGGAACTGACACCGGCAGCCAAAAGCACCGACGGTACGTGTCTGAATTTTGGGTCACGCGCTGACGAGGAGTACTTTGGACTTGGCCCGCGCGGCGATGCGAATCTATCGGCCCGTGGCTCCCGAGTTGACAGCGAGTGGCCGTTGCTCATTTCCTCTGCTGGCTTCGGCATGTTTCACAGCGGCGCCAGCCGGTTCGACTTCGACTTCAGCGGGGGACACCGCGTGCTGGGCAGGCAAGCCGACCGCGTGGATTATTGCTTCTACTACGGGCCATCTCCGAAGGAGGTTCTGGAGGAGCACAAACAGGTGCGCCCGATGCGCGCCAGTGGGCTCTACGACTATGGTGTTCGCAAACCAGGGCTGTTGCCGCGTGAGGCGACGATGCTGCCGGGAGCGACGGTGCTGGATCTGGTTCGAGCGGCCAATCACGCCGCGATGTCGGGTCTTCACGTCCCCGCCATCGATCTGGCGCGGCTGGGCGATTCGTCGGGCATGCGTCAGTTGGCAGCAGTGATGCCCGTGGTTCTGTGTCCCAGTGCGCCTGCCGGACTGGCGCAGATGCGGGCCAAACTGGCTCCGTACTTCGTCACCTACGTGCAGGAGGCAGATGACCGGGGCCTGCCGATGCTGCACCCTCTCCCTCTCCAGTTCCCTGCCGACCGGGAAGCGATCAAACACAACGACGCATTTCTGTTGGGCGACGAACTGCTGGTGGCCCCGCTGACGGAGAATGCAACTCGGCGCCAGGTGTATTTGCCTAATGGGCTTGTGGACCGACCTGGCGACGAATGTGGAACATCGCGGACGGCGGCTGGTGGACGTGGAAGCCGGTGGCGATGCGCCGCCGATGCTGGCGAGGAACGGTTCGATTGTGCCGCTGGCTCGCCCGGACGGAACCATGGAACTGCACTATTTCCCTAATCTGGGCGCCGAGTTTCTCCTTTTTGAACACGAGTCCGCGCAGTTGTCTCAATTTCATGCCGGACCCGCCGGGGACTATCTTCGGCTCGAAATTGAATCGAAGGTGAGCCGGAAGTACGAATGGGTGATTCATCACCGTGGACCGGGGCGCCAAGTGGAGGGGCCGGGCGAGGCGCGGCACGACTTGGGCCACAACAACCTGCATGTCACGGTGGACGGCCAAGCGGGCACGGACCAGATCGTGAATATACTGTTCTAGGTCTTGCCGCATCCCTATGTCTAACAACGGCGGTCTCGTCTACGGGGTCGTAAAACAACTCGCCCGCCTCTTGTTCCGGGTGTTATACCGGGTGGAGGTGCGCGATGACTCGGGGGGCGTAGAGCACGACAAGCTAATCGTCGTCTCCAACCACCAGTCATTCCTCGACGGCGCACTACTGGGCGCATTCCTGCCCATGGCGCCGATGTGGACGGTCCACAGCCAGATCTGGTCAAAGCCGCTATTCCGGCTCCTCCTGAGTTGGCTGCCGGTAGTGGTAGTGGACACCAACAGCCCGCTGGCAGTGAAGAAACTGCTGGGCGTGGTGGAATCCGGACGGTACATCTGCATGTTTCCCGAAGGCCGAATTACGCAGACGGGGAGCCTGATGAAGATCTACGATGGCCCCGCGTACCTGGCGGCGCGGGCGGGGGCATGGGTGTTGCCGGTGAGGATCGATGGCGCGCAGGCTACGCCACTGGGGCGCATGGGACCGTGGTACCCGCGACGTTGGTTTCCAAAGATCCGGATCACGATCCTGCCCGCACGAACACTGGAAATGCCGGAGGGACGGACGCCACGGGAACGGCGGCGGAAGGCTACCGTTGAGCTGCGGCACATAATGCAGGATGTGCTGTTCCGTACGGAACGCATGACGTCCTTACACGAAGCTGTGCTCGACTCCATGGATTTCTACGGGAAAGAGACCGTGGTGATGCAGGACATCCGGTTGCAGCCTGAAACGTATGGCCATGTCTTGAAGGCGGGACTGGCCCTAGGCCGTCTGGTATCGCGCCTGGCGAAACCGGGAGAGAGGGTGGGCGTGATGATGCCCAATGTCACCACCACCGCGTCCCTGCTCTTCGGCATGTTTGGCGTGCGGCGTATCCCGGCGATGATCAACTACACCTCAGGACCAGAAGGGGTCCGAAGCGCGTGTGAGTTGGCCTGCATCCGCGTGCTGCTAACGTCGAGGGCTTTCGTCGAGCGGGCGAAACTCGCTCCGATCATAGCCGCGCTGAGTAGCGTCGAAGTTGTTTATCTCGAAGATTTGCGCGGCAAGTTCACGCTACTCGACAAGCTGTGGCTGATGGGCTATGCGATCCACTTTCCACGGCGTGTGATGAAACCGGCGGCGCCTGACGAACCGGCAATCGTCATGTTCACGTCAGGGTCGGAGAGCAAACCTAAGGGTGTTGTGCTAAGCCATCGCTCCGTGCTGGCCAACGTCCATCAGGTGAAGGCGATCATTCCGTTTGACAGCCGCGATCACTTCCTTACGGCGCTACCCGTCTTCCATGCCTTCGGACTGACTGCGGGTTTGCTTTTGCCACTGGTCTGCGGCTGCCGCATCTTTTTCTATCCCAGTCCGCTGCACTACCGGGTGATTCCGGAAGTTGTTTACGATCAGGATTGCACCGTGTTGCTCGGCACGCCGACCTTTCTGGCGAACTACGCTAAGACGGCCAATTCCTACGATTTCTTTCGCATCCGCTATATCGTTTGCGGCGCCGAGAGGCTGCCCGAAGAGACACGGCGCTTGTGGCTGGATAAGTTCGGCATCCGTCTGCTGGAAGGATACGGCGCTACTGAATACGGACCGGTGATCGCGGCTCAATCGCCGTTTGCCTATAAGGTGGGCACCGTGGGCGAGCTCTTGCCAGGAATCGAATACAAGCTGGAGCCCGTGGCAGGCATTGAAGAAGGCGGCATTCTGCATGTGAAAGGTCCGAACTCGATGCTGGGCTATCTGTTACACGATCAGCCCGGTGTGCTACAGCCACCTTCGTCGCCCTTCGGCGAAGGTTGGTATAGCACGGGCGACGTAGTGGTGATGGAAGAGGGCTTTGTGCGCATCGCCGGGCGCGTGAAGCGGTTTGCGAAAGTAGCTGGAGAGATGGTTTCCCTGGAGTTGGTGGAAAAGGTGGCGCTGGCCGCTTCCCCAGGCCACATTCACGCCTCAACCACACAGAGCGAGGGCCGCCGGGGCGAGACGATTGTCCTTTTCACTACGGATGCGGACCTGCGCCGCGATCGACTGGTAAGTGCCGCGGGCAACCTGGGCGCTCCCGATTTCGCCATCGCAAGGCGCATCGTTTCCGTGCCGAAGTTGCCGTTACTGGGAAACGGTAAGGTGGACTACGTGCGGTTGAAGAGCATGGCCTCGGAGTTGGCGGCATGACGCCCACCGCATCGTCACGCCTCACGGAGCAACGCGCCTGGTATGTGTACGACTGGGCGAACTCGGCTTTCGTTACCACCAGCGTGACGCTGCTGTTGGGCCCGTGGATGTCTTCGGTGGCGAAGAACGCGGCTGATGCCAGCGGCCTGGTTCATCCTCTTGGCATTCCGATTGATGCGCGCTCTTACTGGCCTTATCTGGTGTCGCTCTCTGTGTTCAGCCAGGTGTTGCTGCTGCCGCTGCTGGGCGCCGTAGCCGACTACGGACGCCGTAAGCGGATGCTGCTGGCCGTGTTTGCCTGGATGGGGGCGGCGGCGGCGATGGCGATGTTTTTTGTGGACGGTACGCGATACCTGTTGGGCGGAGCGCTCTTCCTGATTGCGAACCTCTGCTTCGGGGCATCGGCGGTGATCTACAATGCCTTCCTGCCTGAGATCGCGGACGCTGCCGAGCGCGACTCAGTGTCGTCCAAAGGGTGGGGCTTTGGCTATCTCGGCGGCGGTCTTCTGCTGGCGATGAACCTATTGTTGTTTGCCAAAGCGGAGTCTCTCGGTATCAGCTCAGGCCTCGCCGTTCGTATTAATCTTTTCTCCGCCGGCGCGTGGTGGGCGCTATTCACGACGATTCCGGTGTGGAAGTTGCGAGACCGTGAAGGCCGTTCGCTGCCGCCCGGCTCGAGCTACCTGCGTACTGGCGTGG
>JBDTMC010000042.1:0-26722 GCA_039934475.1 Bryobacteraceae bacterium
TGCCGCTACCGAACCCTGAGTTGCTGCCGCTACCGAAACCGGAGTTGCTGCCGCCACCGAAACTCGAGCCGCCGTTGTTACCGAAACTCGAACTGCCGTTGCTGTTCGAATTCGAGTTGCCGAAGCTGCCCATGCCCGGGTTGCTGCTCGATCCTTTCAGCCCGCCCTGCTGTTGACCCGCCTGCGGATTCATCGCCGGGTCTTTGGTGACGTCGTAAACGAATTCCCACTCCTGATACTTCTTGCGTTCGTTGTAGATACGGATGGATTTGCCTTCGAACTTCGAGGCGATACCGGCGATACCCGATCCCATGCCGCCTTGGCCGGCCGCTCCTTGTTGGTTTCCAAAGGCCCCGTTTTGGCCGTTGTTGTTGAAGGCGCTGCCACCGCCGTTGTTGTTGAAGGCGCTGCCGCCGCCGTTGCTCGGCAGCCCAGCCAAGCCGCCCGGCCGGGGGCTTTGGAGGGTTCTACGGATCACATCCATGGCCGCGTTGGCCGACGGATCCTGACCCGGCAAGGCTCCGCCAGGCATACCTGAAATTCCTGGACGAACTCCACCGTTGGGCTGATTTCCATTTTGGGGATTGAACGTTTGCGGATTGTACGGTTGGTTGGTCTGGGGCTGGTTTGGATTATTCGGATTATAGGGCTGGTTCGGATTGTATGGTTGGTTCGTCGCCGGCTGATTCGGAACGTACGGCTGTCCGGGTTCTGGAGGGTCCAGGGCCGGGTTCGCGGCCTGATTCGGATCGCCGTTACCGGCAAACACGGCTCCCTGCTGGTCCGGGGGATCGTCAGTCAGGGTGTCGAGGGTGGCGTTGTCAGGAGGCGTGACGGGAGCGGCAGGGGTCATCGGCCGGTCACTGCCGCGGCGCTGCTGCCAAGCCTGTAATGGGCCATCCTGACCGGGCTGGCCGGGAACTTCAGGAGTGGCTCCGGCCTGCTGCTGTTGCTGCCCAAAGCCGCCGCTGCCGAATCCACTGCTACTGCCGAAGCCACCATTTCCGCCTGGTCTGCCGCCGCCCATCGTGCCGGAATTTCCGAAGCTGCTATTCCCGCCGCTGCCGAAGCCGCTGCCTCCGCCGCTGCCGAAGCTGCTATTCCCGCCGCTGCCGAAGCTGCTGCCTCCGCCGCTGCCGAAGCCGCCATTATTGCCGGCCTGCTGGCCGCCGGGCAACGGGTTCCCGTTAGCGTCCTTACCGGTCTTCAACGGATCCTGCGTCTTCTGGACCAGCGAATCGGTGAGCATCATTCCATTGGTGTGGATGAGCCGCCAGTCGTCTTTGCCTGTCAGCGGATCCTTGTAGCGATGACGCAAATAGCGGACGCCGTTGGTCTCCTCAAGATCTTTGATCTCCTGGGGCCAGCGCTTGTTCTTCTTCATGTAGAGCCCGATGGCCCGTTTGTACTGCTCGCCACGTTCCACCAGGAGCTCTTCTTTTGAGCGCTGGGACTGGAACATCGCGCGCGGCATCTCTACGTAGAGAAGCATGGCGACGGCCGATGCCAGCGCCAGCACGAAAAGTAGGGCGAATCCGCGTTCCTGTTGTCTCATCCTGCCATCTCCGCAACCAGCGGTAGTGTCTGCTGGTTCTTAATTTCGGTATCCTCTACGACGGCCGAACTGAGGCCGATGCGAATGACCTTGTACCGTTTCTTGATCATATCGCCCTCCGTGGCCACCACAATGTCTTCGCCATCCAGGAAGAAGGCGCGCTTGGCGCCAGAACGAGCCGGATTAGTGAAACCGTAAAACTTCAGCGGAATGGGTGGTGGCGGTGGCTTAGGTTGCTCCCCGGAAGCCGGTGGCGGTGTAGCCCCGCCTGGGATGCCCGCTACCGCTGTGCCTTTAATCGGGATGACCGGTTCCAATTGCTTCTTCACTACCGGTGGCGGAGCATTGCTGAAATCAAACAAGTTGCGCCCCGTGCCTTCCAGGGATACCTTTTTCAGTGCCGCCAGCATCTCCAGCCGTAATGTCGGGTCAATGGTGGCTGGATCGATGCGCTCATTCGCATCACGCGGTTTCAGCGTCGGCCGGAATTCCTGCGTCGACGAGCTGACTTTGCCACTGCGGTTGACGCTGGCGCGCGCTGGTTCCACGGCTGCATTGATTGCGTCCGCGCGCCGCGCAGCGACGGCGGGCGACACCCTGGGGGCTGTCACCGGCGCGGTAAAGGCCGGTGCCTGCGCCGGCGCCGGGCCTTCCGTGCGATTGATAAACCACACGACTGCGGCGATCGCCAATAGCCCGCCCAGCGCCATGACTTTCTTCCGTTCGTTCGTGCCGGCTGTGACCTTCATTCCGCTACTCTCTTCATCGGCACGGATCGCGTAATATTTGGCGCCGTCATCTGCCGTGGGCTCGAGGGCGCTGGGGCAGGAGCGGCCACCGGGGGCGGCGCTTGCTCCGGCTGAACGGCGTTTTCGTCTTCTTGGGTCTCTTCGGCGCTGGCGGTGGGGATCGGCGCGCCCGTGTCGCGCACAAACGAGTGCATCTTGATGTTCACGGTAAGCAGGCCGGTTGCCTGTTGTGGTGACGCGTTCAACTGCTCCAGGACGATGAAGCGCGGCGATCGGTCCAGCGAGTTGATGAAGCGCACCAAGTCGCCATAGTTGCCCTCGTAGTTGCCCACGATGGTCACCATCTCCATGTCGTCGCTGCCCTCCACGGGCTCCTCGGCGAAGGAGTGCTCCTTCGGCCGGACACCGGCGCCCTGGGCGGCGCGCGATAGTTCGGCTACCAGGGAAAGATAAGCTCCGCGGCGCTCGGCAAAGTAGGAGCCGAGAAACGCGTCCCCCTGGTCGCGCGCCATTTGTACTTTCGCCACCAAAGCCTGGGTTCGCGCCAGCGACACCTTGCGCTGTTGAATTTGACGATTCAGATCGCTCGCCTGGCGCGCCAGGTCCTCCGGGGAACCGCCCCACGGTTTGAAGAGGAACAAGGCAGCCGCGACATTCGCCAAAAGCAGAACGCCCAGGATCATGCGCACCAGCGCCTGAGGTTCCCTGCTTGAGAACGGGTTGGACAGCGCGAATCTGGGCAAACTAAATCTTTTGGACATACTTCACGCTCACGCGGTAGCGGTACAAAGGTTCGGTTTGTGAAGGCGGCAGCCAGCTATGCACTTCAGCGGGGCCGAACAGCGGCGATCGCTCCAGCTTCATTAGCAGCGTCAACACCGGTTCACTGGCCTGCGCTCCAACCACCATGTCCAGGGTTTCGCTTTGCGGGCTGAGGCGGATTTGGATAAGGCGGACGTTGTGCGGCATCACGCTCTCCAGATCGCCGAATATTTTTGTCCAGCTGATGCCCTTGCGGGAGATCAGAGTGTTGAGGAAGATGCTGCGCTCCAAAACCGCGGCGTTCGCCGGCTGGCGCAGAATCGCATCCACTTTAGCCTGCTCGCCGTTCAATAGGGCGAGTTCGCTTTGCGCCCGGCGGATTTCCTTGAGGGTTGATGCTGTTTCCTTGCGCTCATTCAGGGTGAGGGTGATGAGCACGGCCAGCAACGCAACCAGCAGAATACCAACGAGGGCGGAGCCAACCAGGATGGGCCGATCCCGGCGGAATGGATCGCTGGCGAGATTGATCTGAAGTTGCGCCACCTTAGTTCACCAACTCCCCTTCCAAATAGCCCAGCAGACCGGCATTGTTCTGTCCGGCGAGGCCGTAGCGCGAACGCAGCGACTCCACTGGCACGCCCAATTCCTGTTCCCAGGACGTAATTTCGTGCGGATCCATGTCGCCGAAGCCGCTCACGATCACTTTCTCGGGCCGGCGCTTCAATTCATCCTCCATGTAGGCGATGGTAGGCATGAGGATGGTAAAGAACTCGGCGTGGTTCAACTCTGCCAGTTCCAGGCAGCGGACCATTTTGAGTGCGCCTGCTTCCACAACGGAGACGGTGATGACGCGCCCGGCGAGCTTGGCGTAGACCAGCGGGCCTTCCGAAGCGGGTACGAGGTTTAATGCCGACACGGCCGAGATGGTGACAAGACCGGGTTGGAGGCCTGCGGCGCGAAAGGGCGCCTCGTAGCGGGCGATGATTTCGAGCGCGGTGACCACCACAACAACGTCCAGAGTCTTGCTACCGGGGCGCGGTTGCACGTGATAGGCGACGGCTGCCGAATCGACGTCGAAGGGGACCGATTTCTTAACCCGGAAGCGTACCAGGGTGTTTTGTTCCGCGGGATCTTTGGGGAACGAATCGAAGTCGAGCACCGTCAGGCGGGAGCAATAGTCCGGCAAGATGATGGCTGCTTTGCGACGCTTCTTCGAGTTGGTGGGTGGGAGGATCGATTTCACCTGCCACGCCAGCGTGTCCGGCTCTAACACGTTATCCACTAAGGGCGATACCGAAAGCACTCCGGGAGGCAAAGGATGGAAATCGATGTTGCCGCCACCCGAATGGCGCGTCATTGAGATGCCGGCCTCGGAGATCTCGAAGATGAACTCCGGTGGCGGATCTTCCAGCAAATGGCGAAGCTGGCGCAGGAAAGACATGACGGGCAAAGATCAGCCTTCGATGAAGGTGACCTTATTGATCTCCTTGAGAGTAGTAATGCCCGCGCGTACTTTTTCCACCGCCGAATCGCGCAGGAAGGTCATGCCTTCGTCGCGCGCCTGGCGCTTGATTTCCGAGGTGGGCCGGCGGTCGAGAATCATCTCCCGGATGCGTTCGCTTAGATCGAGAAGTTCATGGATGGCGGAACGGCCGCGATGTCCGGTGCCGCCGCATTCGAAGCACCCACGGCCTTCGGAGAAGTCGAAATCGCGCCAGTCGGCCGGGTTCAAACCGCTTTCCACCAGGTACTCGTCGGGATAGCGAACGGTCGTCTTGCAGTGCTCGCAGATGACGCGAACCAGCCGTTGGGCCAGAATGCAATTCAAAGCCGATACGAAGTTGTAGGGTTCCACACCCATGTTGAGGAAGCGCCCCAGGACGTCGAGCACATTGTTGGCGTGAACCGTGGTGAACACCAAGTGGCCGGTGAGCGCCGCATTGATGGCGATTTGGGCGGTTTCCTGGTCGCGGATTTCGCCCACCAGAATCTTATCCGGGTCGTGACGGAGGATGGAACGAAGGCCGCGCGCGAAGGTGAGACCCTTCTTCTCGTTCACCGGGATCTGGGTGATGCCTTTGATCTGATATTCCACCGGGTCTTCGATGGTGATGATCTTGTCTTCGTCGTTCTTGATCTCGCTGAGCGCGGCGTAAAGGGTAGTGGTTTTACCGGAGCCGGTGGGGCCGGTGACCAGGACCATGCCGTAAGGTTCCTTGATGTAGCGGCGGAACTTGGTGAGATCGGAGTCTGTAAAACCAACGACTTCGAGCGAAAGTTTGGCGAACTTCTCGCTCATCGACTCTTTGTCGAGTACGCGGAGCACGGCGTCCTCGCCATGCACGGTGGGCATGATGGAGACGCGGAAATCGATGAGGCGGCCCTTGTAGCGAACGCGGAACCGGCCGTCCTGTGGCACCCGGCGCTCAGCGATGTCCAACTCGCTCATCACCTTGATACGGCTGATGATGGTGGAATGCCAGTCCTTCGCGATGGGCGGCATGGCGTAGTGCAACACGCCGTCGATGCGGTACTTGATGGCCACTTCCTGGTCGCGCGTTTCGATGTGAATATCACTGGCGCGCCGTTCCAGGGCATTAAAGATCGTGGTATCCACCAGCTTGATGACAGGCGCGATTTCGGAATCGGCGCCAGCCAGCTTGTCGATGGAGAGGGTTTCGTCGGCGTTTTCCTCGTCACCGACCACATCGAGCGCAAAGCCCTCGGTCACCTCTTCCAGAACTCGTTGACTTTGCTCGGTTTTCTTGAGCAGATCGGAGATCTGGGAGAGGGTGGCGACCTTTACCTTGAGCTTCTTTTGCAACAAGATAGCCAGCTCATCGATGAGGTTGAGGTGGCGCGGGTCGGCCAGGGCGATGTCGAGAGTTCCGTTTTCGGCCAGCAGCGGGACGAAGTTGTAGCGGAACATGAGGTCCACAGGGACATGCCGGAACAATTCGTGATCGATGCGCGTTTCCTTGAGGTCAACGAACTCGCAGCGGTAGCGAGCGGCCAGGGCGCGAGCCTGGGTCGCCTCCAGTTCGAGATCCTGCAGTTTAGTGCGTTCGATCGTTGCCATTTATGGGCGGTCCAATACAGTTAGACGCGCGAAGTGCGCTAGGCGTTGATTCCATTGTATGAGATCGGGCGAAAGGCGCGTTTTCTTTAGGTTAGAGGACGCCGAGTAGAGGGATTCTCACCGACGCTAATCAGCACTTCGGCTTCCAGGGCGGACGCGATATAAAAGCCAGCGCCGCTACGTAGTGCGTCAATTTCGGATGCCAGGGTATGTATGGCTCCCACGGCCTTCGCTCGAACACACCGCGAACAGTAATGCCGGCCCGCCTAGCAACGGTTCGGCCATCCCGTTCATCGATCAGCAGGACATGAGCCTGAACCTCGATTGCCAGGGCGATCGCCTCGGCCTCTCCCTGATCGAGTTCGCCGGCTAGCGCAGCAGCCAATTGCAGGTTACTAACGGGACAGCATTTGAGCCAGCCGGACCGGATCGCGTGGTCAATCACAACCCACCTTTAGATCGGGAATGTTCCGTAGCTCCTTCTCCACAGCCACCGGGATCAATACATTCGCAAATTGAGACTGCAACAAATCCAGCCGACCGATGATGGCGAGGTTCGAGATCGGGGAAGTATTACTGACCGTGACCTTAGCTGAGGTCTTCAGCCAGTTCCTCAGGGCCGTAGTGGCGAGGGATACCCCTGCGGCCGAGTTGACCGGCGAACTCATAGCGCGATAAGCAAGCCAACTCCGTCGCCTTGCCAAACGAGAGGATGCTTTGGGAATAAAGTGATAGGGCCAGTTCCAGCCGAAGGCGCGCCTCGACCTCACCTTCAGGAAGCTTCAAACTCCTGAGGACCGAGTCCGGAACCTGGAAAGTGAGGCTCATCGATTACCTGCATTGTACTGCAAGAAGGTACCCTCTCAATGGCTGATGCCCGTCGCCGCGTTTGTGTAAAAACTCTGCCGGAAGAGAGCAAGGTCGCGTTCAAACGCGCTGGATAGTTCCCTGCCCGCTGTGCCGTGTGTTGCGCACAAGCAGTAGAACCAGCGCCATCCCAATGACAGGCACGACGCTGGCCGCTGTAACTACGGGCTGGAAGCCCAAGTGATCGGCGAAATACCCAACGGCGTATGTCGAGAAGATCGTTCCCAGGCCGGCGGCTGCCCCGGTCATTCCACTAACGGACGCGACACAACTGGTATCGAAGAGATCGGCCGGCAAGGTATTGGCGATGGTGGAGAAGGCGGCGTAGGAAAACGTTGCGAGGCCGAAGTAGAGGGAGATATTCGAAAGACTGGTGGAGTAGGCGGCGGGGATGAGGAAGAGCACGCCGAGCCCGCCGGGTATGACGATGGCTTTGCGGGCGCGACCTACTGACCAGCCGCGATGAATCAGCCAACTGGAAACACCGCCGCCGGCGTAGTTGCCCAAATCGGCGCAGAGGAAGGGGACCCAGAAAGCGAGCAAGCTTTGTTCGAGCCGGAATCCGCGCGAGGTGAGATAGATGGCAAACCAGTCGGTGATAAAGAACCACACCGGGTCAGTGAGGGCGCGGGCGGCTACGGCGCCCCAGGTCTGGCGATAGCGCAACAAGTCCAGCCAGCGCCGCTTTGTTTCTTGAGCACCGGCTTCGGGTGGCGCGTCCCGATCGGCGAGGATCGCGTCCCGCTCTTCGGCGCTCACCCACGGACTCTGTTCCGGGGGATGATAGAACCGCCTCCACAGAATGAGCCACAGGAAGCCGAGAGTGCCTGTGACCAGGAAGGCCGCCCGCCATCCGCCGAAATAGTGATAAATCGCAAGCACGAGCGCCGGCGCGACAGCAGCGCCGATCGACGAGCCGCTATCGAAGATAGCCACTGCCAGGGCACGTTCCTTGCGGGGAAACCACTCTGAGACGGCTTTAGTCGCCGCAGGCCAATTGGCGGACTCTCCGATGCCGAGCAGAAAGCGAAAGGCGAAGAAGCTTCGAAAACCCGTGGCCAAAGAGGTGGCCATCGCGACAACGGAGTACCAGGCGACAGTAATTGTGAGGCCGCGGCGGGTGCCAACCTTGTCGACGAAGCGTCCGGACAGGGCCTGACCGATGGTGTACGCAATGCGGAAAGCGATGATGATGACCCCGAAAGCTTCGTTATTCCAGCTGTACTCCGTCTTCAACAGCGGGGCCAGCACGGACAGGGTCTGACGGTCGATGTAGTTGATGACGGTCGACAGAAATAGGATCGCCACGATCCGCCATCGGAAGCCACTTAACATCGAATGGGAATTGTCCTTTTCCTCAGCAATCCACAGACCCCAACAATCTAGTGATGCTAGCACTACTTGGCTCGCGGGGCGGCTGACGGACAGTCCCCTGATAGAATAGGCCCATAAATGAGCGTCAACCGAAGATCATTCCTGCTAGCGGCCCCAGTGGCTGCCAGCGCCGCCGCCTGGCAAGATGCACCCAAGGTGTCCACGGCCGTTATTGGAGTTGGAAACCGGGGGTCTTACCTGCTTCAGGGCGTAATGCAGCAGCCGAACGCCAAGGTGGCGATGCTGTGCGACAACAAGCCTGACCGTCTGGATACGGCCGCCACCGCCGCTGCCAAGGATCGTCCTGTCACGACGTCGGATTGGCGCAAGGTGATCGAGAACAAAGATGTGGAGGCGGTCTATATTGCCACTCCGCCCTATCTGCACGCTGAAATGGCCATCGCCGCGATTAAGGCGGGCAAGCATGTGTATTGCGAAAAGCCTATCGGCCTGAAGCCCGCCGAGATCAAACAAATCCTGGCCGCCGCCAACGCATCGAAAAAGATCTTCGTGGCGGGCCAGCAGCTACGCTCCGTCGCGCAACTGCAGGAAGCCGTGGGCAAAATCCACGACGGCGTGATCGGCGACATCGTGATGGTGAAGGCGCAGCGGCACGCCACCGCGGACCTGCCTCACGATGGCAGTTCCGGCGATTGGTATTTTGACGTCTCCAAAGGGGGCGGATACCTGGTGGAGCAATCGGTGCACAACCTGGACCTTTGCAACTGGGTGTTGAACGCCCATCCCGCAAAGGCGACCGGCTTTGGCGCGATCAACTTCTATAAGAACCAGCCGGCCGGGCGCACGATCTTCGACTGCGGCAGCATTGTCTTCGAGTACCCGAATAACGTTCAGATGTCATTCACGCAGAATGTTTTCCACCCGAAAGCGATGCCGCTAGGCAACCAGTACATCCATGTGTTTGGCACGAAGGGTTCCGTCGATCTGATGGGAACGGCCACCATGTACCCGATCGGTGGAGGCGAGCCGGTGGTGCTGGCGGAGAAACGCACGGAGCGGCCTCATGCACACATCGAGATGTTCTACGCCGCCATCACGGAAGGTAAGCCGGCAACGGTCACCGCTACGATCGGCGCCACAGCTGCGCTGACGGCCATTCTGGGCCACGAGGCGATGGCGAAGCAGCAGATTGTATCCTGGAGCGATTTCGGCATCAACTTGTAATCGAGCGGGTCGCACAGGGGACAACCTATTGAGGGTAATATTGTTACGCGGGATCATTGTGCCGGAACAATCGCTGGTCCGGAGGCGTGGAGGACGAAGTAGCACATGAGTGATTGGATCGAATACCTGGAGACAGTGGATACCCCGACGCTCTCCAATGCCATCGAACTGATGAATGTTCGCGGGCGGGACAAAGGATTCACGCCGCTCGACGTGAAGGCGCTTTTCCCGGAATTTGGGAGGATGTGCGGCTATGCGGTGACCGCACAGGTGGAGACGGTGACGACCGCGGAATCCTCATCGCGGGCGGGTTTCCCCGACCTGTTTGATGCGATTGCGGCGGCCCCGAAACCCTCAGTAGTGGTGTTGCAGGAAGTGGGCGGATTCCGCGACTACGCGGCACACTGCGGACAGGTGATGGCGACTATATTCAACCGCTTGGGCGCAGTGGGAGTGGTGTCGGACTGCGCGGTGCGGGACGTGATGGAAGTGCGGGCGCTGGGCATGCATATCTTTGCGCGGGGCCAAGTGGCGAGCCATGCGAACTTCCGGATTGTCCGCTCGAACATTCCAGTGCAGGTGTGCGGCATGGTGGTGCGGCCGGGCGATCTGCTGCATGGCGACGAGAACGGGCTGATTACCGTGCCGGATCTTGACCGGGCGCGGCTGCACGAAAAGATCGACGAAATTCAGTCGCGCGAGCGCGTGCTGATGGACTATGTGTTAGGTGGAGACTGCACGCTGGAAGGCCTGCGTGAGAAGTTCCTGGAGTAGACTGGCCGCTAGTCTGGTGCTATGTGTGGCCGCGTGGGGCGGCGAATTGCGTGTGGAGCGTGTGTTTGGACCGGAGACGCCGACGGGGCGCTACAAGCATCCGGCGTCGCTTACTCAACTTAAAAACGGCGATTTGTACCTGGTCTACTACGGCGGCGACGGCGAGTATGCCGTGGATACCGGTGTATTCGGCGCGCGGCTGGCCAAGGGTACAACCACGTGGGAGAAACCCCGGAGGGTGGCGCACGATCCGTTCCGGAGCGTCGGGAACGCGGTGATCTGGCAGGCTCCGGATGACGTGGTGTGGCTGTTCTACGTGGTCCGGTATGGCAAGACCTGGACGACGTCGCGGATTCAGGCGAAGATTTCACGCGACGGGGCAAGATCGTGGTCAGACAGTTTTGTCGTCGCCCAGCAGGAAGGCATGATGGTGCGGAACCGCCCGCTAGTGCTGGCGAATGGCGACTACCTGTTGCCGGTGTACTTGGAGCGCGGGAACGATACCGAGAGTGTAGGACCGGAGAGCACGTCGCGATTTCTGCGGTTTAGCGCCGGGACGCGGGAGTGGACTGAGAGCGGGGTTGTGCGATCGGCGAAGGGCAACATCCAGCCAGCCGTGGCGGAATTGACTCCCGGTGTACTGGTGGCCTATTGCCGGCGCGGGGGCGGGTACGGGCCGGTGACCGACGGCTACCTGATCCGCAGCGAATCGAGAGACGGCGGGCGGAATTGGAGCAGTGGTGTGAATTCGCCGTTCCCAAATCCGAACGCGGCGGTGGATCTGATGAAACTGGCGAGCGGGAGTCTGCTGCTGGTGTTCAACGACTGCATGACCGGACGGACTCCGTTAACTGTGGCACTTTCGACCGACCTGGACCGGAGTTGGCCGCTGCGGCGCAATATCGCAGAGGGCAAGGACGCCTATGGATACCCCTATGCCATTCAGACGTCGGATGGGCTGATCCACGTGGTATACACATCGGAGGGGCGCACGGTGATCAACCATGCGATATTCGACGAGGATTGGGTGAGGAACCAACGTTAATTGCCCTTTCGGACCTGTTAGTGTGTAATGGTCCTGAAAGCAGGACCTTATGGCGGAGGCAGTGCGCCCCGGGGCGCAATACAATCAGGCCCTAGCGTACGCGCGCGAAGCGCACGGGCAGGAGATTCCTGACGAGCGGAATGCGGTGGAGGCGGTACGGTGGTACCGGCTGGCCGCTAAACAAGGCTGTCAGCGGGCGGCCTACAATCTGGCGCTGCTGCTGGATCAAGGTCCGATAGCGTTGCGCGATCCGGCAGGAGCGTTCCATTGGTACGAATTCGCCGCTGAGCGGGGTGATGCCGCGGCGATGGGAAATGCCGGTCTTTGCTGCCTCATCGGACGTGGCGTACCACAACAAATGGAAGAAGCGTTCATTTGGCTGACTTCGGCATTACGGATTCGACAAACCTGTCTACATCCGTTACGGGATCTGGCTTTGGAATGCCTGCTCGGCGGCGGGGGCGATCCGAAATACCTGCCCGCGAACGACCTCTTCGCCCGCGAGCCAGTGGACATGGTCTGCGCACGACGCAATTGTGACCACACCGCGTGCCAGTCGGAGTCAGACGAAGCGACACCTGCCGAAAGTCAGTCTCATGCGTAAAGTGCCTTTGACCGCCTCGCTGAGGATCATCGCGAGGGGAACGGCGAACTGGGTGTCGAAGCGCCCGATCGTAGTGTCTTTTGAGGTGACCGATTCCTGCACTTGCTACTGCCTGCATTGCGATCATGGCGGACCGCGGGATGAATCGAAGCAGTTGCGGCCGTCCGATTATAAACGCTACATGGACGAGCTACAGCCGTGCGTTGTCCAGATTTCGGGCGGCGAGCCGCTGATGCGGAAAGACCTTTTGGAGATTGTCCGTGCGGTGAAGTCGCCGGGCGGTGTGCCGTACACGATTCTGGTTTCGAACTGGACAGAGATGACCGAGAGGCGATACCTGGAATTGAACGGTGCAGGGGTGGATCAGTTTTCGGTGAGCCTGGATTTTCCCGACGCGCGACATGACGACTTTCGCGGGTATCCAGGATTATATTCGCACCTGGAGGATGTGATTCCGCGAGTGGCAAAGTACGGGTTCGACAACATCGTTCTGAACAGTTGCATCACAAGCGCAAATGTTCAAGAGATCAACGCAATGGCGGACAAGGCCAAGGAGTGGGGCGTAAATATCTGTTACAGCTCTTACTCAGCGCGGCGGACAGGGTGCAAGGACTACCTGTTGAACGATGCGGAGCTGGGAGTGCTGCGGGATGAATTTGCGAAGGTGGAATCACGCCGCGACAACACGAATTGGATTGTGAACACTCCTTCGACGCTCGAAGCGACTGAGCGTTACTTCACACAGCGATGCGCGCCGGGGTGCAAGGCGGGTCTGCGATTCCTGGTGGTGACGGCGAACGGCGAGTTGCAGGCGTGTTCGATGCAATTCAACAAGTATCCGCTGGAAGAGCGGAACCGGATTGTGGAAGAGTTTACCGAGCACAACGAGTGTGGGGAATGTTATGTGTCGATCCGGTCGTATCTGGATAAGACATTTCCGCAGTTGTTACGCGAGAATGTAGGGAACTACCTGTCCATTGGCAGCGGCGGGAGGGCCTGAAAATAAGGGGGCGGCTCTGGGAATCATCCGGCGGTGGGGACTTTGTTTGGGCGTGATTGGATGCGCGGCGGCCGCTTGGGCGGGTGTAGAGCGAATGGTGGGACCACGCGTCACTCCGTTGCCGGATGCGCTGCCTTTTGTTGTCCGGCGAGTGCCTGTTTTTGTTGGGAATCTACCGGCGTTTCAGCCGGGCGCCAATTACGGAGAAGAGATCAGGCGGTTGCATGCGCGCGGCATCACCGGACGCGGGGTAGGCATCGCGATCATCGATCAGCCTTTGCTGGCGAGTCACCGGGAGTTTACGGGCCGGCTGCGGTGGTACGACGAGATCGATGTGGAGACGGGTGACCGGGCGGGTTGGCACAGCACGGCGGTGGCATCGATTGCGGTGGGAAATACGATTGGCGTAGCTCCCGAAGCGGACTTGTACTTCATTGGCATAGGGATGATATACAACCGCGAGTTACCGGACAACTTCGTGGTCGGGTTCCGGCGAGCGGCGCACACGGGTCAGCCCATCGCTGTGGCCATCCGGCGGATTTTGGCCATGAACAAGCGGTTGGATGAGGGACGGAAGATCCGGGCGATTTCTATCTCCATCGGGTTCGGGCCAGAGATGGCATGGTTGGATGAAACTCCGGCAGCGGTGGCCGAAGCACGCGCGGCGGGATTATTTGTGTCGCATCTGGATTTGAAGTTACAGCCACTTGGACCGGTGACGGTGGCGAGCGCGGCAGCGGACGACGCTTACTTCACGCATGGCATTCCGGCGGTAAGTTGGGCCATTCCCTATTTAGCGGGTCGATATGCGTTGGCGTGCCAGGAGCGGCCAGGATTGCGGCCGGAAGAGTTTTTGCGGGAACAAAAATAAAGGCGCGAGACCGACGGATCGGTCCCGCGCGATGCCGGATGTTAGCGGGGTTTGTAGGCGACGCAGTCGATTTCGACCTTCATGGTCGAATCGGCGAACTTGGTTTCGACTGTAGTGCGGGCGGGGCGCTGCTCGCCGAAGAACTCGGTGTAGACGGTGTTCATGGCGCCGAAGTCCTTGCCGTCGCGAAGGAAAACTCCGCAGCGGACGACGTCGGTGAGTGAGGCTCCGGCGGCTTCGAGAATCAGCTTGATGTTGGTGAGCACGATTCGGGTTTCGTGCTGAATATCGCCGTAGGACCACTCATTGGTTGTGGGGTCAACGGCGCCTTGGCCAGAGACGTAGATAAAATCGCCAGCCCGCACCGCGGGGGAGTAAGGCCCCCGCGGCGCCGGCGTTCCTTGTGGAAAGATTCGCTCGATCATGATTTCTTCTTGCGCGGTGCAGGTGAGGAGCGGCGCGGCTTCTCGGCGACGTTCCCGGACGAGCCTGGACGCTTGCGGGGCGCAGAGGCTTTGCGCGGACGCTTCATCGGAGGCGGGTCAGGCAGTGGCGGAGGATTGGGATCCGCCAGCGACGGCTGGCCGGGCACGATGGGTTGGATTTCGTCTTCTTCCTCCTCCGCTGTGGGCTCGATGTGAGGCGGCGGAGCGGGCGGATAGAATTCGGCGCCGAGGTACACGAGGAGACCCTTCTCTTCGTCAGGCTCGATGCGGACGACCAGTTTGTCCTGGGCGAAGTTAAGGAATTCGGCGAACTCCTGGAAGCCGTAGCTGGTGATGCTGAAGTCCGAACGCTCGTCTTTGACGAAGCCTTCAAGTGTTTCGCTGAGAACGCCGTTCTCCATCTCCATGCGGTTGATTTCGAGCACGTCGCGGAGCAGCGGCAGCAGTTCTTCGGGCTTAGGCTGGGGCTTCTCCGGGGCGCTCGATTTGCGTTCAATGAGGTAACGCCCGCCGCCGCCGGTGACGTTGACCAGATCGGCTTTCTTCATCTTCTCGACGAAATCGGAGAAGCTGTTGGCTCCGAAGGCGCGTTCGCTGAAGGTGGAATCGAGCTGGAGCATGGTGGACTTGAGGAGTCCGAGTTGGGGCTGGACGCCGCGGCGCTCGAGAACCTGGAGCGCGCGCTCAACGAGCGGCATGGCCAAGGTTAGTTCGAGAGGCGCCGGGCGGTTACGCTGTTGTTGTTGCTGGTGGGGCTGGCGATCGCCACGATCCTGCGGACGCTCACGCGGACCTTCGCGCGGGCCGAGGTGCGGTTGCTGCTGCTGATGCGGCTGACTGGATTGCTGCTGCGGCTGGTGCGCCGGTTGGTGCTGCGGCTGCTGCTGTTGCGAGGGCGGCGGCGGAGAGCTTCTGCGGCCGGCCGGCGAATCGAGCAGCGATTCGTAGCTGATGAACTCATGGCAATTCTGCTGAAGGATTGTGCTGGTGAAGGCTTTGCCGCCGACCACGAACACCGTCTTGCCGTATTCCTTGAGTTTGTTGACGAGAGGGATGAAGTCACTGTCGCCGCTGACGACCGCGAAGGCATTGACGTGGTTATGCGTGAAGGCCATTTCGAGGGCATCGAGAGCGAGGTTGATGTCCGCACCATTTTTGTCGCCGCGCGGCGACGGGATGCGCTGAACCATTTGAACTGCGTTTTCGGCCATCTGGCGCGTGGCGCCCTCCTGCCGTCCCCAGTTAGCGTAGGCAAACTTGGCAACGATATCGCCGCGTTCCTTGAGCGCTTCCAGCGCCAGGGATACGTCGAATTCACGCCGCAACGTCGACTTTACGCCGATTTCGATGTTGTCGTAATCGACGAACACCGCGATATTGAGTTTTTCCTGCATCGGCACTCTTTCTTTCCTTGGGTCCTTGGATCGCACGGTAGTCAGGCCGGCTGCTTCACGCTTGATCGAATGAATTCTATAACCTGCTCGAGGCTGGCGCCGGGTTGGAACACCGCGGCCACACCCTGTTGTTTCAGGCGCACGGCATCCGTATCCGGAATAGTGCCCCCGACGATGAGCAGGACATCGGTCATGTCCTTCTCGCGGAGCAGATCGAGAACGCGCGGCACGATGGCGTTATGCGCTCCGGAGAGGATCGACACACCTATGACCTGCACATCTTCTTGCAGGGCTGCGTTGACGATCATTTCCGGTGTTTGCCTAAGTCCGGTATAGATCACTTCCATACCGGCATCCCGCAGCGCACGGGCTATCACCTTCGCGCCGCGGTCGTGTCCATCCAGTCCGGGTTTGGCGACCAGAACACGGATCCGCTTGTCCATGGACGTTGTTTTATTATAGACCGCGTTAGAGGACACTGGTTTCCTGCCAGGAACCGAAGACGTCGCGGAGTGCTTCGCAGATTTCCCCGGTGGTGGCGTAAGCACGCACGCAATCGAGCATCGCGGGGATGGTGTTGGCGTCTCCAGCAGCCGCCGTACGCAGTGTTTGCAGGGCTTCGGTGACACACGCGTTGTCGCGGCGGGCACGAAGGCGAGTTAGCTTTTCCACTTGCTTTTGTTCGGCGGATTCGTCGATTTGTAGGATTTCGAGGGGTTGCTCCTGTTGCTCAGTAAAGCGATTGACACCGACGGTGACGCGGTCGCCGCGCTCCTGTTCCTGCTGATAGCGGTAGCTGGCGTCGGCAATTTCGCTTTGCGGGAAGCCGCACTCAATGGCGGGAATCATGCCGCCCATGTCGTCGATGCGGCGGATGTAATCGAGGGCCGCTTGTTCGATCTTGTGTGTTAACTCTTCGACAAAGTAGCTGCCGCCGAGGGGATCGGCTACGCTCGGGACGCCGCTTTCGTGGGCGATGATCTGCTGCGTGCGGAGGGCGATAGTGACCGCTTGTTCACTGGGCAGTGCGTAGGCTTCGTCGAGGGAATTAGTATGCAGGCTCTGTGTGCCGCCGAGTACGGCAGCGAGCGCTTGAATGGCAGTGCGGACGATGTTGTTGTAAGGCTGCTGCCAGGTGAGCGAGCAGCCGGCGGTTTGGGAATGGAAGCGGAGCTTCAGACTGCGCTCGTCTTTCGCGCCAAAGCGCTCGCGCATGACGTGGGCCCAAATTTTGCGGGCGGCGCGGTATTTGGCGATCTCTTCGAAGAAGTCGTTGTGGGCGTTGAAGAAGAAGCTGAGGCGGGGGGCAAAGTCATCCACATCGAGGCCGCGGGCAAGAGCCCATTCCACGTATTCAATGCCATCGCGGAGGGTGAAGGCCAGTTCCTGTACTGCCGTGGAACCGGCCTCTCTAATGTGATAACCGCTAATGGAGACCGGGTTGTACTTAGGCACGTGGCGAGTGGCGTATTCAAGGACATCGGTGACAAGGCGCATGGAAGGGCGAGGCGGGTAGATGTACTCCTTCTGCGCGATGTATTCCTTGAGGATGTCGTTCTGCAGGGTCCCGTTGAGCCTGGCCCATGGCACGCCTTGCTTTTCCGCCGCAGCCAAGTACATGCACCAGGCTACGGGCGCGGACGAGTTGATAGTCATGGAGACGCTGACATCGCCTAGGGGGATGGCGTCAAAGACGGTCTCCATGTCTTCGAGAGAACTGATGGGAACGCCACATTTGCCGACTTCGCCGAGCGAGGCGGGGTGATCGGCGTCATAACCCATGAGCGTGGGGAGGTCGAAGGCAACCGACAGGCCGGTTTGACCTTGTGAAAGGAGGTAGCGGTAGCGGCGGTTAGTTTCCTCGGGTGTAGAGAAGCCGGAGAACTGGCGCATGGTCCAGAGCTTGCCGCGGTACATGGAGCGGTGGATGCCGCGGGTGTAGGGGAACTCGCCGGGGCGCTCAGCGCCGGCACTCGCGAGATGTTCGGGACCGTAGGATTCTTCGAGGGGCAGGCCGCTCAGCGTCTGGGTGGACGCGAGGGAAGGAGAGGCCTGTACAGCCAGCGGCTTGCTCATACCGTAATTCTAGCTCCTACAATGAATGTGGCGAGTCTGTATAAACACATGAGCAAGACTGTCTTCAACGAACCGCGGTTGGCTTTGAACCGCATTTACACGCGAGGCGGCGATACCGGAAACACGAGCCTGGTGGGCGGGCAGCGCGTGGCCAAGGACGTGCTGCGGATTGATTGCTATGGGACGGTGGACGAGTTGAACTCGTTTGCGGGGATGGCGTGCTTCAGCGCGGCAGAGAAGCCGCAGACAGCGCGGCTGGAATCGATTTTGAGGCGCGTGCAGCATGAGCTGTTCAACCTGGGATCCATTCTTGCCACGCTACCGGAGGATGTTCATCCGCAGCAGGCGCGAGTGACGGCGGTCGAAGTAAAGCGGCTGGAACGTGAGATCGATGAGATGAACGCAGAGCTGCCGGAGCTACGTTCTTTTGTGCTGCCAGGTGGGACGCGCTTGAACACCGAGTTGCATGCGTGCCGGACGATTTGCCGCCGGGCGGAGCGCCTTTGTGTGGCGCTATCGCGGGTGGAGGAAGTGCCGGAGGATGCGGTTCACTATTTGAACCGGTTGAGCGATGCCTTGTTTGTGTGGAGCCGGTGGGCGAA
Source organism: Bryobacteraceae bacterium (assembly GCA_039934475.1). Taxonomy (GTDB): domain Bacteria; phylum Acidobacteriota; class Terriglobia; order Bryobacterales; family Bryobacteraceae; genus JBDTMC01. The sequence goes on from JBDTMC010000042.1 coordinate 18,384, forward strand.
TCATGTCGTGGGAGTGGCGGAGGTGGTGTGGTCGCCCAATGCGGCAGCTTCGGGCGTGGAGGGGTGAGAATTGTGCAACAGCTTGTTGCACAATTGGCAGTTTGAGTGGTTCCGATTAGAACGAAGGAGCACAGAGAGGCGGCGGAACCGCTACCTGCGCCGGCGCGGGCAATGGACCTCGCCCGGCACGCATGTCGTGAAGCTCGATCTCTACCGGCAAGCGCAGCGCGCCAGCCTCGGCGCAAGTGAACCACTGGAGTTCCAGTAAACGGGCGGTCATGGCGGTGATGAGGCGCGCCTGTTCTCCTGCGGCCGCCTGCAATTGTGAAACGAACGTCTCTTCGCCGGCCCAGACTAGGGACGTATACGAGGTGAACGTCTCACCAGGGATGCGGGGCAACATCGATTTAAGATATTCCTCACGGGCTCGTTGTTTGTCGATCATGTCGAGGACAGAATCCCAGCCTATCTGTCGGTCGGTAGGAATCACCGTGCGGCGGTAATAGATTGGCGACGGTCCCGGAGCCAGCAGCACGTCGCCTCGCAACGGATTCCGCTTGAGTGAATAGACCGCACCAGGCGGAAAGCCTCTTGGGAAGCCGCGCACGCCGCAGCCGGCACCGCCCCCTCCCTCGCCGCCACCAAACGCCCCACCTCTTTGATTAGGGTCGGTCACAGTCACGCTAAGCCGGTACTTCGTTTCCTTCAACAACCTCGCCGCGAAGCCCGGGGCCTTAGTTTCCGCCAACAAGTTGCGTACGGCGAGCCAGGCGGCTCCGTCCTGCAGTTCATCTTGAAGGGCCAATAGAGCCGATTGATGCTCCTTCGGATGCAACGCCAGTAACACCAGCACCTCCGGTTGATGTCGCGGGAGGTATTCCAGTAATACGCCGCTCTCCACTGTCGCATCAAGCTGGATCAGCGCATCGAGAGTTATCTGTACGAGCGCGGTCGTGTCCGGGTCATGTGATTCGTAGGCGAGTGTATGGCGCTGGCGCACCAGTTCAGCCACTAACTGCGGGGCTTGGTCAGTGAGCCGATCATGTCCGATTCGATAGATCTCCCAAGCTCGTGCCTTGGCATCGGGATTCTGGGCGAGCACAGGCAGCGCGACGAGAAGCAGCACTCGCGAAAAGGCGGGCATCGCCAGATGAGACGCGCTCGTTATCGCTGGCTGGTACTACTGATCGACACAAAGAACTACCAGCGTCATGTCGTCATGCTGCGGTGCGCCTGCGGCGTGCGCCTGGGCGGCATGGAGGACGCTATCGAGGATTTGTTGGACGGACTGCCCCGTGAAACCCGGAAGCACAGCGGCGAGGCCGTCCTCTCCCCATTCCAAGCCGGCTGCGTCCATCGCTTCGGAGATCCCGTCGGTGAAAGCCACCAGCATGTCGCCCGGCTGAAGTTGGCGGCTGCACTCGGTGTAGCGGGCAGCGCGTGTGAGACCGGCGCCGAGTCCGTGGCCGTCGAGACGGATGACCTGGGGTCCCTGGCCGTTACGGCGCACCAGCATCGGGGCGTTGTGACCGGCGTTGACATAGGACAGGCAGCGTGTGGTGGGATCGTAGCTGCCGTAAAACAAGGTGGCGAAGTGACTGCGTGGGGACGCGTCGTAGAGGAGGCGGTTGACGTTCGCCATCAACTCCGCCAGAGTCTTCGGTCCGCTGATTGCTTGGCCGCGCAGGGAAGCTTGCAGGCTGGCCATCAACAGCGCTGCGGGGATGCCTTTGCCGGAGACATCGCCGATAGCGAAGCCGAAGCGGCCGTCCTCGAGTTCCAGAAAATCGTAATAGTCTCCACCGACTTCGGAGGCGGGGCGGCAGGCGCCGGTATACGTGATTCCGGGGACGGCCGGGAAGCGTTGCGGGAAGAGGCGCTGCTGGACTTCGCGGGCGATGGCGACTTCGCGGCGCAGCAGCTCCCGGCGGGCCACTTCGTTGGCGACTTCGGCAGTGAGAGAACTGTTTTCAAGGGCGAGGCCGGTATGGCCGGCAACGGAAGCGAGTAAGTTGATATCGCTGTTGCTGTACGGTTCATCCGAAAGCTTGCGGCCGAGGCTGAGGATACCGGGAAGCCGGTCCTGGAAGGCGAGCGGAACAAGGAGTTGGGTGTCGAGTTCCTGGAGGGGCTTGGTTTCTTCGACGCTGATGCCGGCGCGGCGGAGCCAGGAGTTGGCGTCGTCGAAGTAGACGCGAGCGGGTTTCTGCGTTGTGCGGAGATGAGAGACGACGGTGCCGGATGCAGACAGGGCCGCAGTAGTCGCGCCGGGATACCCTATGGCGTGGGAAACGCGGTAGAGATCGCCCTCTGGCAGCAGTACGGCGAGTTGGGCAATGTGAAGGGAGTTGGCGATGTGGCCGGCTACGGTCTCGATGAGGTTGGTCCGCTCCACAATCGTGCGCACCTTGTCGCCGAGGCTTACCAGCACCTGTTCCGCGCTGTAGGCTTCGCGGAAGAAGCGTTTGTCGACCCACACCTTGAGTGCGTTGGCGACGCGTCCGGCTAGGACGACGGCAATCACCGCGAGGCTGGCAGCCGTGAGTAATTGTGGGCGGCGAAGTCCCCCGCTGGAAATGACGCGAACCGAATAGAGGATAATCGCGGCGGTGATGATGCCCTGCAAAACGCGTACACCGCGCGTTGCCAGCGCGTAGCGCATGCCTTGCCGCACAACCACGCGAACATCAAGGGCGCGCTCCACCACAATGACGTAGGCCATGGTGAGCGGAAACAGCATCAACATTCCGACCGCAGTGGCAATCACCCACAGCGGCACCAATGTTCCAGCGTCTTTGCCTGTCAGGTTGGCGATAACTACGATAGGCAGCAGCGGCGTCATGGCCACGGAGGTTCCGACAACGAGGAGGCGCAAGCGGCGGCGAGCGTCGCCTGTGAGGAGGTGAATCTTATACCAGATGCATGAGAAGAACAGCGAGCAGCTCGCCATGTGCAACCAGAACGGCGCCGTTCCCAGGCTCTTATCCAGAGCCTCAAAGCGCGCTGCCAGGGGGAAGTCTTCAATGGCGGCTACGTAGTAAAGGCCAACAGTGACGCCAATGAAAATCGTGGGCGCCAGTAGCAGCCACTTCAACCACGGCTGGCGGCGGTCACGCTGCAAGCGCTCCGGAAAATAGATCCCGAAGAGCATCATGGCCGGGCCCCACATTTGACTCAGAAAGCTGCGGACAAAGGCGGCGATGTCGCGGTAGCCTTCCTCCCAAGCCGCCGCACGGAGCGTGAGGCCAGTGTCGATCATGCAGCTAAAGGAGAGCATGAGTCCGAGCAGCAGCCAAGCCATGGGGTCGCGAGGGCGAATGAAGGCGACTCCAAAGCCAAGCGCGATGCAGAAACAAGGGATACCGAAATCGCGGACGAGAGGGAAGATGGCTTCACTGAAGGGAACGGGCTGGTAGGCAGAGAGGCGGATGGGAATATCCAGTTCCTCGCCTTGGCGGCGCACGCGAAAGACGAGTATTTGGCCGGGATGACTGGCAGCAAGCGGACCATAGAGACCAGCGAAGCCGCGGATCGGCGAGCCGTTCACGGCCAGCAGTAGATCGCCGGCGCGGATACCAGCGGCCGCTGCTGCCGGCAACGGTTGGCGGACGATAGGCTGTGGCGTGTCCAAGCTAAAGAGCGGATGAACTACCGAACCCGGGTCCAGGAGGATGCGAGCTGTAGACCAGGAGATGCGCAGCTGGGGAATGACCGTGAATATAGCTGTGGCGAGCAGCAGAAAATAGGGCCAGCGAGCGCGAAATCGTTCAGTCATCGACGTGCGTCATTATTGCATGAGGTCATTGTCGCGCGGTCCCCTGCGATTGGAGCATGGCCAGGCGCTCGCTGCCATGGCGTTGATCCTTGGGGACCAGAAACTCGATGCGCGTGCCCGCGGCGGTGAAACTGAGGGTGTCGATGAGGATGCCCTTGCGCAAGGTGGACGCTTCGATGGTACTGATGGGAACCCGGCGCACGTGGCGGCGGAAGGCGCGACTGGCGATGAAGACCATCTCACGGTCCGTCAGGCAGAGGTAGCCGTGGGAGTTCTTGAGGCCACGGACGCCCGGTCCGGCGATGGCTTCGATGCAGAACAGCGACGGGTCCTTGAGTTCACTTTGCGGGCCCGGCGGCAAAGACGCGTGTTGGTCTTCGAAGCCGAGGAGGTGGCGTAGCGCGCCGCGAAGAGCGGTCCATTCGAGGTGTAGCAAGCGCCAGAGGCGGGGTGCGAATATGGCGAACAGAACAAGGAAAACCGCTACCAGGGCGCCGGCTATCCATGGGTGAGTGACTGCGAGCCAGGTTCCGAAGACGGCGACAGTATCCTCAGTCAAACTGAGAGCGATATTGCTGAACGGTTCCGGACTATGATTGACGGCGAGGCGCGTTCCCGCTTTGGCGGTGTGGCCAGTGAGGGCGACGGCCCCAGTAAGCAAAGCGAGGATCGTTCGGGTGGCGGGATCGAGTCCACCGGCGGCAGTGAGGGCGAGGATGGCCGCGCCGACCGGGCGAATAACGGTATGGAAGCTGTCCCACGCGCTGTCAACCCAGGGCACTTTGTCGGCGGCGAATTCGACGATGAAGGCAAAGCCTGCGATGCCGAGCACCCACGGGTCCGCGAGGACCTCGAGGTGGCTGAAGGTGGCGGGGAGATGGATGAAGTGAAAGCGAATCCCCAACCCCAAGGCGAGGACGGTGGCATAGAGGTTCAAGCCAGCCATCATGCCGAGGCCGAGCGTGGAACCCAGCAAGGACAGAATGTCCATGTCCTATTATTCCTGACGCAACGCCAGTATGGGATCGATGCGAGAGGCGCGCAAGGCGGCGAGGCAACCAACGCACAATGTGACCGTACTCAACACGAAGACAACCAGAAGCAGCGCTGGCAAGTCCGCTGTATTTACCCCGAATAGCCAAGCCGAGAGAGCTCGGCCGGCAGCCACTGAGCCCGCCAAACCCACCACCGATCCCGCAAGGGCACAAACCAAGCCTTCCCCCACGATGAGGCGTATCACCCTTGACATTGTTGCACCCAAGGCGATGCGGATTCCGATTTCGCGGGTGCGCTGCACCACGGTGGAAACCATCAATCCGTGCAAACCGACGGCAGCCAGTAGCAGGGCGCACGAGGCGAAGACACCGAGCAGCGCAGTCTGGAAGCGGCGCGGGCTATCGAGTTCGCGCAGTCGCTCTTCTACAGACGTAACTTCAAACGGGGGCAGGGACGGATCGGTTGAGCGCACGGCTTCACGCACAGCCGTGATGAGGGAACCTGGAGCGGCATCCGTGCGGATCACCATTTCCATTCTTTGAAGAGACCACTGCCGGATGGACCAGTAGAATGTCGGATCGACGAGACCGTCGCGATTTCGCGATACGTCGCCAACCACGCCTACCACCGTCATCCAGCTGCCTGCCTTACCTTGCAACACCTCCTGGAAACGCTTGCCCAGGGGATTCTCCGCAGGCCAGAAACGACGGGCCATGGTTTCGTTGACAATCGCCGCGGCGGGCCCGCCCGGAACTTCGGTGGAGGTGAACAGCCGTCCTTGGCGAAGCGGAATTCCCATTGCTTGAAAGTAGTTGTCGCTGACCAAGTCGCGATCGTGACGCTGGGGAACAGCCGCAAAGGGACGGTCCGATGTAACGATGCTCTCATTGGGCGTTTGTCCGTTGAAGATCCCAATGGCCGCAGAGCCTGCTGCCGCCTCGCGAACCCCTGGCAGCGCATTGATCTTCTGTATGGTCTGTGCAACAAACGCGCGAACCCGCTCTTCACTGCCGTAGCGGGAGTCGGGGAGATCCACCGACATCGTCAGCAAGTGTGTCGTATCGAATCCAGGGTTTACTTCGAGAAGCAACTGGAAGCTACGGACCAACAAGCCCGCGGCACCCAATAGCATCACGGCGAGGGCGAATTGAATGGTGACAAGGTACTGGCGGAGGCGATTGGCAGCGGGACCGGCGGAGGCTGTGCGGCCTGCATCGCGCAGGCTAGCCTCGGGACGCGTGGCGGTAGCCTGAAGCGCCGGAAGGGTTCCGAAGATGGCGCCGGCGATCACGCTGAGTCCCACGGTGAAAGCGAACACCGTGAAGCTGATGCCGGCTCCCTCCAAACGGGGCACACCGGGCGGAGCCCAAGCCATGACCGCGCGGAGTCCAGCGGCGGCGGCCAACAACCCAAGCAGACCGCCCGTGACGAAGAGGATAAGGTTCTCTGCGACAAGCTGGCACAGAATCCGGCCGCGACTGGCGCCTAGTGCAGCGCGGATCGCTAACTCTCTTTGGCGGTGCCGCGCACGGACCGCGAGCAGGCTCGTGATACTGGAGCAGGCGATGAGCAGCACGCATAAAACGGCGCCTTCCAGCAGCCACAGCGAGCGACGCAGGCCCGCGCCGGCGATCTGCTCCGCGAGGGGGATCACGCGCACACCCAAACCGGTATCAGTGGCAGGGTGCTCGCGGGCCAGGGCTTGGGAGAGCATAGTCATGTCTGCCCGCGCCTGGGTGAGAGAGGAGCTGGGCTTCAGCCGAGCCAAGGCTCCGAAGGCGTCCGCGATGCGAAACTTCTCCTGCTGCCACAGCGCCCATCGCGAGTCACTCGCCAGGGGCAGCCACAGCTCCGTATTGCGGTCTGGAAATTGGAACTGCGGAGGCATCACTCCGATGATCGTGAAGCTGCGACCGTCAAGGGTAAGCGGCTTACCCAGAACATCCGTATCCGCGGCGAAGCGGCGTTGCCAGAATCCATGGCTGAGGATCACGAACGCATCACCTCGCTGCGCTTCCTGCGGGGAGAGAGCGCGACCGAGAATGGGCTGAATACCCAGCAAGTCGAAGAAATTGCCCGATGTCTTGGCGGCTTGGATTCGTTGCGGGCCTTCAAGGGTAGTCCATATCACTTGTGAGGCTTCCGGCCGGAGGAAGATGGCGACGTCTTCCAAGGTATGATTTCGTTGGCGCCAATCCTGAATTATCGGACCGGAACTCCAATCCCATTCAATCCGTTTCGCTGGGACGGTTTTCCAAACCACCGCTAGACGTTGGGCATCGCGGTAAGGAAGCGGGCGAAAGAGTACGGCCTCCATCACGCTGAAGAGGGTAGAGTTCGCGCCGATGGCCAAGGCAAGAACTACGACCGTCGTGACGGTGAATGCGGGCGTGCGAAGAAGGGCCCTCGCCCCGTATCTCAGGTCCTGAAGGAGCGCTTCCACACCGTAAGTTTACTTCGCTTTTGGTTTGCGGACTACGCGTTTGCGCCCCGTGGGCGCGGTATTGCCGGTAAAGGCGCTGTCAATGAGATCGGCTTGCTCCTGGGTGTGGCGCTTCAGTGAGCCGGCGGACGGGCTGGAGCTTTCGGCGCGACCGGCATAGCGAAGAGTGCGGCGGCTTTCGATGAGCAGCGGCTCTATCCATTCGCGGATATAGCGCCAGGCGCCCATGTTACGCGGCTCTTCCTGCACCCAGACGAGTTCGGCTGAGGCCGAATAGCGCAGCAGTGTATCTCGCAGTTCGTTGAGCGGGAACGGATAGTACTGCTCCAGGCGAACGAGGGCAATGTTGTCGAGGCCGCGCTCTTCACGCGCAGCCAACAGGTCATAGTAGACCTTGCCCGAGCACATCAACACCTTTGAAATGTGATCCGGGCGCAGCATCGGATTCTCGTCGCTGATGACTTCCCGGAAACCGCCGGTGATTAGGTCATGAAGGTGCGAAACGGCCTTCGCATGACGGAGCAGGCTCTTCGGGGTAAACACGATGAGCGGCTTGCGCATGCCCCTGCGATCGACGCCGCCGTACATTTGCCGGCGGAGCAGATGGAAATACTGCGCCGGAGTAGAGGCATTGCACACCTGCATATTGTTTTCCGCGCACAGTGTGAGGAAGCGTTCGATGCGGGCGCTGGAGTGTTCCGGACCCTGGCCTTCGTAGCCGTGAGGCAGTAGCAACACCAGGCCGGTAGGCTGACCCCACTTCGATTCGGCGGTGGTGATGAACTGGTCGATCATGATCTGAGCACCGTTGGCGAAGTCGCCGAACTGGGCTTCCCACATGACGAGGGTGAAAGGATCGCCGACGGTATAGCCAAACTCGAAGCCCATCACGGCATATTCGCTGAGCGAACTATCGACGACGTCGAACTTACCCTGATCCTTGGAGAGGTGGCGCAGCGGCAGGTAGCCTTGGCCCGATTCGTAATCGTAGAACTCCAGGTGGCGCTGGCTGAAGGTGCCGCGAGTGGAATCCTGGCCGCTGAGGCGCACGGGGGTGCCTCCCAGTGCCAGTGAACCGAAGGCGAGCGTTTCGCCGAAGGCCCAGTCTATGGCGCCGCCGTTGAA